>NZ_JBHSQJ010000017.1:18570-32712 GCF_042658505.1 Streptacidiphilus monticola
GACGCCGCGGCGACGGCGCGGTGCAGCTCGTCGCGGTGGGGGCGGCCGCCGGCCGCGAGGCGCCGGGCCCGGCGGGTCAGCCGGCTCCGCTGCCACCAGGACTGCCGCACGCCGCGCTCGGCGCGCCAGGCGCTGCTCGCGGTGGCGGCGGCGAGGGCGCGCAGTTCGTCCTCGGCAGCGTCGTACGCCTCGGGGCGCAGCACCGCGAGGCTCTCCTGCAGCCGTGCCAGGACGATCACGGCGGAGGCCAACTCGCCCACGGCTTCTGGTACTTCGAACCCAGGAAGTGCGGCCAGCCGCTCCGCCGCCTGCTCCAGCAGGGGCAGGTCGCGGCTGCGCAGCTCCGCGAGCAGGGTGGAGGCGGCGCGCGCCTCGTCGAGCCGGGACACCGAGTCGAGCGCGGCGTACCAGGGATGGGTCTCGGTGCTGAGCGTGAACCCGCCCGCGTCCGCGTAGCGGACCAGGTCCTCGCGGGCGTCGGCGGGCAGGGGGGTGGAGGGAAGAACGCTGCTGCTGTGGTCGGTCGCGACAGACATAGGCGGTTGGATTTCCCGGGCTGAGTCGGTGACGGTGGGCACCCACGATAGGGGTACCGGCAGGCGGAACGCTGACGGCCTCGCCGCTGCGCGCAACGGTGTGATCTTTCATCCGATCAAAAGGCCCGGCGAGAGGGCCGCTAGACCGGGAATTCGCACGAACGCTCAGGAATGATCCGATGACAGATCTCCCCGAGTGGCCCATTGTCGTCGTCGCCCGCTTGACGGAGCGTCAACCGCCGTCCTGCGGCCGGTGCGGCCGTGCCCGTGGCTCCGCCCAGTCCGGGACCCGCCCGGGCCAGGTGTGCGCAGGCAGGCAGGGGGTAGCCGCCAGCGGACGCCGAGTCCGGGGCGCAGAGCGCGGCCGGACAGGAGGGAGTGGTGGTGATGGGCCAGATGACCATCGAGCTGGTGTGCCTGTCGGACGGGGAGGTGCTGGTCCCGGCGCTGACGCTGTCCTCGCTGCTGCGGCAGGTCTCCGAGGAGGTGGGCGACTGGTCCCAGCCCGAGGCGGACCCGCCTACCGTCGCGGCCGTCCGGGAGCTGCTGGACGGACTGGCGGACCGCATAGACACCGACTGCATCGCTGTCGCGTCGGAGGCGGTGGAGCCCGCCGAGGACCTGCCACGCGCCCGCTGACGGGGGAGGGAGAGCCGTCGTGACGACCCAGGCCGCCGCCCCGATGCGGATTCCGCGCCCCTGCCACTTCCTGATGTGCCCGCCCACCTACTTCGACGTCCGCTACGCCATCAACCCGTGGATGGACCCCGGCGACCCGCCGGACCGCCGAGTGGCCATGGAGCAGTGGGAGCGGCTCCGCGCACTGCTGGTCGACCTCGGACACCGGGTCGAACTCGCCGAGCCGGAACCGGGGTTGCCCGACATGGTGTTCGCCGCCAACGCCGCCACCGTCGTGGACGACCGGATCCTGGTGAGCAGCTTCCGGCACCCCGAGCGCCGGGGGGAGACCGCCGCCTACGAGCGCTGGTTCCGTGCGCGGGGCTACCGGCAGGTGCGCCGGGCCGGCCGGACCAACGAGGGTCAGGGGGACCATCTGCTCGCCGGGGGCCGGCTGCTGGCCGGTCACGGCTTCCGCACCGAGCGGGAGTCGCACCCGGAGACCGGTGGCTTCCTGCGCCGGGACGTGGTCGAGCTCACCCTGGTGGACGCCCGGTTCTACCACCTCGACACCGCCTTCGCGGTGCTCGCCGAGGACACCGTCATGTACTGGCCGGGCGCCTTCTCCGCCGCCGGACGGCGTCGCCTGGCCGCGCTGTTCCCCGACGCGCTGCTGGTCGAGGAGGCCGACGCGGCTGCGTTCGGGCTCAACGCCGTCAGCGACGGCCGTAACGTGCTGCTGCCCAGCGGGGCGGCGGCGCTCGCCGACCGGCTGCGCGGGCGGGGTTTCGAGCCGCACCTCGTGGACGCGGGCGAGCTGATGAAGGCGGGCGGCGGCCCCAAGTGCTGTGTGCTGCACCTGCACCACGCGTCCGCGACTCCGTGGGAGAGGAGGCCGAACGGCCATGGGAACCAGCGGCTGCACCCCGCCCCTGCCGGCAGCGCGCGGTCCGGTCTCGGACCGGCTGCTGCGACTGCTGCGCCGGACGCCCGAGCAGACTTCCGGGTTGACCGGCCGGACCGAGCCGCCTGAGCCGGGGGCCCTGTGGGCCGACGCGGAGAGGGAGCCGGAGCCCGGCCACGGGCCGGCGGAGCACGGGCTGGACGACGACGTCCAGTTGGCGCTCTACGTCTGCTACGAACTGCACTACCGGGGCTTCCAGGGTGTGGACCCGCGCTGGGAGTGGACGCCTGTCCTGCTGGCCCTGCGTGCCGGCCTGGAGCGGGACTTCCTCGCCCGGGTTCGCTCGCTGCTCGGCCAGGTCCCGCCGCTGGAGCGGCAGTTGGACGAGTTGTTGACGGAGCCGGACCAGGGGAGCGGGCCGTCCTGGTTCCTGCGCGAGCGTGGTGAGCGGTGGCAGGTGCGGGAGTACCTGGCGCAACGCTCGCTGTACCACCTCAAGGAGGCCGATCCGCAGGCATGGGCCATCCCCCGGCTGCACGGCGCCGCTCAGGCCGCCTTCGTGGCCGTCGAGTTCGACGAGTACGGCGGGGGGCACCCGGGCCGGGTCCACGCGCGGCTGTACGCCGACATGATGGCGGACTTCGGCCTCGAGGCCGGGTACGGCCGCCATCTCGACGCCGCGCCCGCCGAGGCGCTGGCCGTGGTGAACCTGATGTCCCTGTTCGGCCTGCACCGGAGCCTGCGGGGCGCGCTGGTGGGCCAGTTCGCCGGGGTGGAGATCACGTCCTCGCCGGCCTCCGCCCGCCTGGCCGAGGCGCTGGCCGCCTGCGGCGCGGGTGAGGCGGGAGTCCGCTTCTACCGCGAGCACATCGAGGCGGACGCGGTGCACGAGCAGTTGGTGCGCCGTGGGGTGATCGACGAACTGCTGCGGGACGAGCCGGAGCTGGAGCAGGATGTCGCGTTCGGGCTGGCCGCCTCGATGCTGCTGGAGGACCGGATGGGCGAGCGGATGGTCAACTGCTGGTCCGCCGGGCGCAGTTCACTGCGCATCCCGCTGGCCGACGCCCCCGTCCCCGCCGCGGTCCCCGTCGCCTGAGCCGGCGGCGCCAGGCGCCCGGCGACGGCGGCGGTGGCTGGTGTCGCAGAACGGGTAGCGGCGGCTGCGTCGGCAGGTGCACAGCGCCACGACCGGGCGCTCGCTGCGTACGGTCCCGCCGTCCGGGAGCACCAGCTCCACCGGGCCGTCCACCAGCACCGGGCCGGGACCCTCCGGGAGCACCACGCGGGTCGCCTCAGCGCGGGCGGACACCGCGGATCACCACCAGTTCCTCCTCGCGGCGGCCGGGCTCGATCAGCCCCTGCCGCTCGAACCATTCGGCCCTGGCTCGCATCACCGGCCCGAAGGGCTGAGTCACCCGGGCGACGACCGCCGCGCGCAGGCCCGTCGCCCGCAGTGCCGCGCAGGTGCGTTCGACGCCGCACAGGTCCGAGTGGACGAGCAGCAGCACGCCGCCGGGTCGCAGGAAGGCCGGAGCGTGGGCGCAGATCCGGTCCACGAGCTGCCGGCCGTCAGGTCCCGCGTCCCAGGCCCGCGCGGCGCCCCGGGCGGAGGAGAGCGGGGTGGGGGCGGGGACGTACGGCGGGTTGGCCAGGACGAGGTCGAAGCGGCGGCCGACCACGGGGCGCAGCAGGTCGCCGTGGCGGGCACGGATCCGACGGCCGTGCAGGGCGCCGTTGAGCACGGCGGAGGCCAGCGCCGGCCACGACACGTCCACGGCCGTCACGGCGGCGCCGCGTCTGGCCGCGGCGACGGCGAGGGCCCCGCTGCCGGTACCGATGTCCAGGACGGCGGCGCCGGACGGCAGCGGTTCCTCCTCGAGCGCGGCGAGGAGCAGTTCGGTGTCCGCCTGGGCGCGGTAGACGCCCGGCGGTGTGATCAGCAGCATGTCCGGCGTCTGCCCGCCCCTGAGCGGCTGATGCCTGCGGGGGCCGTGGGGCAGGACTTGTCCGCCGGATCCATCCCGTGGCGGCGTCGCGCGGCTCCGNCGGCGAGGGCGCCGGTGCCGATGTCGAGTAGGGCGGCACCAGGAGGCAGCGGTCCGGATAGGTTCGCCGGGTTGCGGTGTCCGGTGGTGGGGGCACCCCCGGCCGAAGGCTGGGGGAAGCTCGCAAGGCGGAAGGTCGCCCTCGTACTGGATGTCCTTGGGCGCGCGCGGCGTGGGGGCACCCCCGGTCGAAGGCTGGGGGAGTCCCGTGCCGGGCACCGCAAGACGGCGAACCTGTCCGGACACGGCACTAGCTTGGGAGGCTCCCCGGGATGGAGCCCGGGGTGTGAACCGGGAGGGGTCGGGCAGACGCGGCGAAGGCCCGTCCGCCGACCCCAGGGGAGAGCATGTCCGTCCGATCGAGCGGCCCCGCGGCCCTGCGTCCGGCGCGTCGCGCCGATCAGGTCCGTGCGGCCGGCTCCGCGCAGGTGGAGCAGGCGACGGTTCGGTACCTCGCGTACGGACTGCTTCCCGCCTGGACCGTCCCGGCCGCCGCGGACTGGCTGATGCACCGGCGCACCCGGATCCAGGACAACGCGGGGACCCGCGAGTCACTGGTCCACCTGGCGATGATGACCGAGGTGGGCGTGCCGGCGATCGTCGTGCTGCTCTGCGAGGTCGAGCCGCCCGTGCTGGCCGTGCTGCTGCTGTCGGTGCTGGCCCACGAGGCGACCGCGCTGTGGGACGTGCGCACCGCGCGCGAGGGCGGGCGCGACGTCGGGGTGGTCGAGCAGCACCTGCACAGCTTCCTGGAGTCGCTGCCCTACATGGCGGCTGCCGCGCTGGCGTGCCTCCATCCGGACCAGGTGCGGGGGTTGGGCCGGGCGCTGGCCGCGCCGACCCGGGCGTCCTGGCGACTGCGGCTGCGCCGTCCGGCGTTTCCGGCCCGCTACCTCGCGGGGGTCGGCGCCGGTGCCGCCGGCCTCGGGCTGCTCTACGCCGAGGAGTTGTGGCGCTGCGCAAGGGCGGCCCGCAGGTAGTGACCCGGGCTGCCGTCAGCCGTTCCCGCCGACCAGGTCCGCCACGGCGGTGGCGCAGTCGGGGTGGATGGCGAACACGTCCTCGACGGCGGCCACTTGCAGCAGCCGGACGACCCGGTGGCTCGGGGCCACCAGGGCGAGGGCGGTGCCCTGCAGCAGACAGCGCTCACGCAGCGTCAGCAGCAGGCGTAGCCCGGACGAGTCGCAGAACGGTACGTCGCGCAGGTCCACGCAGACCACGGGCGCGTCCGCGGCCAGTGCTCGGTCGAGCACGGGCTCGGCGATGTCGCGCGTGTGCAGGTCGAGGTCGCCGAGCAGGACGCAGACCGCCGCTCCGGGGGCGGTGCGCAGCTCCGCCCGCAGGCGGGGAGCGCGCCCTGTGGTGCTGAGGGCACAACTCTCGGCGGTACTCATGGGAAGGCCTCCTTCCGGTCGCGCGCCTGCGGTGCGCGCGCCGGACGCGGACCGCAGCGGTCCATGCCCTGCACCTGCCCGGCGGCGCGCGTTCCAGTCGGCTTGCGGGGCCCGCATTCGAGTCGCCCGCGGGGGCTGTCAGTTGGAGGTCGGCAGCAGGCTGCCCAGGTCCGTCGGCACGGTGGTGGGCAGGTCGCTCGGCAGGTCCGAGGGCAGCCCGGTGGGCAGGGCGGACGGCAGGGTGTCGCCCAGGACGGTGCGGACGGCGTCGGCGGAGAGCTGCTGCAGGGTCGCCGCGGACAGTCCGACGCAGGCGGCGACGCCGGGGTCTGGTGTGGCGCTCGTGCCCGCCGTGCGCGCCTGCTGCAGTTGCTTGACCAGGGCCGCCTCGCAGGACGCCGTGCCCGCGGCGGCCGGCGTTCCCGAGGCGGGGGACGAGCCGGAGCCGCCGCAGGCGCTGAGCAGCAGGACGGCGGTCGCGGCCGTCAGGCCGCCGAGAACGGTGGCAGCGGTGGTGCGCATTCGGGATCCCCCCAGAGGTCGGCGTCGTGGGTCGGTGCCTGCGGCGAGCCTGCCCCGGCCGCGGACCGGTGACACGGCCGACGGCCCGACTGTGGCGGGGGTGTGACGAGTGTCGCCGCGCTGTGACACAGCCGGCCGCCCCGGCTCAGGAGTGGGGCAGCAGGGCGCGCGCCATGGCGGGCAGGCGGGCGGCCTGGAAGGCGGAGTAGCCGCCGTTGGACAGCAGTTGGAACTTGACGCCCTCGCGGCCCGGGGGACGCTCGTATCCCTCGGGGAGGAAGCGCTGGTAGTGCTCGCCCGCGCGGTCGAAGAAGCGCGGGCGCTCCCGGGTGGACAGGTGGCCCGACAGTCCCAGCAGGAACAGGTAGTGACGGACCATCCGGGTGAACAGGTGCGGTGCGGCCGCCGACTGCCCGCTGCGGCCCAGGAGTTCGAAGCTGTCCTCGTAGCGCGCGAAGACGTCGAAGGGCGTGCCGTCGGGGGAGCCCGCGGGGTGCTGGGTGTGGCGGCGGCGGATCTGCACGCACTCCCACTTCAGCACCGCGATCCGGGACGCGGTGAACAGCGCGTGGTGCATCGCCGTCACCTCCTCGTGCAGGCCGTCCGGGAAGGCCAGCGACTCGCGGGTCCACAGGCCGCGCCGGATCAGCCGGTCCCAGGAGTAGGCGGGGGCGGCGAGCAGGTCCGGCCGCTGCGCCAGGGTGAACGGCCGACCGTCGTCCCCGGCCAGCAGCCCGGCCGCGGCGCCGGGCCAGGACTGGCCCCGGTGCAGCCGGGTGTGCCCGAAGAGCAGCAGGTCGGGTCGGTCGCAGGCGTCGAGCCGGTCGGCCATCGCCCGCAGGGTGCCGCCCCAGAGCAGGTGGTCGCTGTCGAGGAAGAGCAGGTACTCGCCGCGGGCGCGGGCCGCGCCCGCGTTGCGGATCCGGCCGATGGAGGCGGTGGCGTCCAGGTGCACGACGCTCACCCGTGCGTCGCCCCGCCGGTGGGCTTCCGCCACATCGGTCCGGCAGGCCGAGGACGGGTCCGCGACCACGACGACCTCCAGGTCCGTGAAGGACTGGGCGAGGACGGAGCGCAGGCACGAGTCCAGTCCACCCTGGAGGTCGTGCGCGGCGACGATCACGCTGAGCAGTGGGGAGCCGGTCACGGTCCCGGACCCTAGGGCAGTCGGCCGGTCGCGCATAAGGCCAGGTGAGAGGCGCTGACAGGATTGTCATGCAACCCACCAACGGCCTTCACGAGCCACGCACCTTACTCACCGGAAAGTTACTGCACCGTAACCTACCGACGGGTTACCCCGGCTCCTGAGTCGCCGTTAACCTCCCGGCGTCGCAATCGAGTTGGACAAGGGAGCGCACCGTGGGACGACCGTTCAGAGCCTTCCGTTCGACCGACCGCACCCGGAACCGCCGACTCGCGGCCACCGCCGCCCTCGCCGCCGCCGCCCTGACGGTGACGGTCCCGGCCGCCGTCGCCGACAGCGGGCGGGAGGTGTCCCGGGGCGTCGCCATCCCGGCGTTCTACGACCCGCCCGCGCAACTGCCCGCCCACAACGGTGCGTTGGTCCGCACCGAGCCGATGCCGCTGGCGCTGAGCCTGCCCGGCCTGGACGGACCGCTGCCCGGCACCGCGACCCGCCTGATGTACCGGTCCACCGACGCCACCGGCGCCCCCGTCGCGGTCACCGGTGCCTACATCGAGCCGAGCGCGGCCTGGCGGGGCGGCGGTGCCCGGCCCCTGGTCGCCCTGGCGTCCGGGACCATGGGGCAGGGCGACCAGTGCGCGCCCTCCCTCAACCTGCAGAACCCGCTGACCCTCGGGACCCGGACCGTCTCGGTCGGATACGAGGACCTGGCGGTCTACCGCCTGCTCGCCAAGGGCGTCGCGGTCGTCGTCACCGACTACGTCGGCCTCGGCGCCACCGACCGCCTGCACACCTACGTCAACCGGGTGGACGAGGGGCACGCCCTGCTCGACGCCGCGCGGGCCGCCCTGGCCCTGCCCGGCACGTCCCTCGGCCCCGGCACCCGGATCGGCCTCTACGGCTACAGCCAGGGCGGCGGCGCCAGCGCGGCCGCCGCCGAGCTGCAGCCCTCCTACGCCCCCGAACTCCGGCTCTCCGGCGCCTACGTGGGCGCCCCGCCGGCCGACCTCACCGCCGTCATCAAGGGCATCGACGGCAGCGCCCTGGCCGGCGCGCTGGGCTGGTCGATCAACGGACTGGAGCAGACCTACCCCGCGATCCGGCCGATCATCGCCGCGCACATCAACAGCGCGGGCCGGTCCGCCCTGGCCGACCTGTCCACCATGTGCGTCGGCGACGCCATCCTCGGCTACGGCTTCGCCAAGAGCAGCACGTGGACCACCGACGGCCGCTCCATCTCCGACATCATCGCCGCCGACCCGACCCTGCAGAACGTCCTGGCCCAGCAGCGCATCGGCAACCTGAAGCCCACGGCCCCGGTGCGCGTCGCCACCGGGGTCCAGGACGACATCGTGGTCCACGCCCAGGTGCGGCAGCTGGCCCTGGACTGGTGCCGCAAGGGCGCGGACGTCACCTACGCCCCGATCGTCCTGCCCAACCTCGGCGACAAGCTGCTCACCAACCACCTCGCGCCGCTGCTCACCGACCAGGGCGACGCCATCTCCTGGCTGACCGACCGGCTGTCCGGCCGGTCCGCCTCCTCCTCCTGCGGGCTGCTCCCGCTCCTGCCCTGAGCCGTCGTCAGGAGGCCGCCGCCCCGGCGGCGGTGAGCACCACCAACTGCCGCGTCGCGCGCGTCATCGCGACGTAGCGGTCCACCCCGCCCGCGATCCCGGAGCCGAACGCGTCCGGTTCGACGAGCACCACCAGGTCGAACTCGAGACCCTTCGCCAGCTCCGGGGTCAGCGAGCGGACGCGCGGCCGTTCGCGGAACCCGGGCGCGCCGATGACGCAGGCGACCCCTTCGTCGTGCGCGGCCAGCCAGTCCGCCACGGTCGCCTCCAGCTCGTCGACACGGCCGCGGACGACCGGCAGCCCGCTGCTGCGGACCGAGAGCGGCACGTTGGCGTCCGGGAGGACCGCCCGGATCAGGGGCTCGGCCTCGGCCATCACCTCCTGCGGCGTCCGGTAGTTGACGGTCAGGGAGGCTTCCTCGATCCGGTCCAGCCCGACGCGCTCCAGGCGCTCCCGCCAGGACTCGGTGAACCCGTGCCGGGCCTGGGCCCGGTCGCCGACGACGGTGAAGCTGCGGGAGGGGCAGCGCCGCAGCAGCATCTGCCACTCCGCGTCGGTCAGCTCCTGGGCCTCGTCCACGACGACGTGGGCGAACGGTCCGGCCAGCCGGTCCGGGTCGGCGGCCGGCACGACGCGATCGTCCACCAGGGTGTCCCGCAGGTCCTGGCCCAGCAGCATGGTCACCGCGCCCTCGAAGTCGTCGTCGGCGCGGACCAGGTCGTCGATGACGTCGGCCATCCGGGCCCGTTCGGCCGCGACGGCGGCCTCCTGCCGCCGTCTGCGCGCCGCGACCTCCCGGTCGCCGAGCCGCTGCCGGGCCGCGTCCAGCAGCGGCAGGTCGGACAGCGTCCAGGCCTGGGCGTCCTCGCGCTGCAGGGCGCGGACCTCGTCGGGCGCCAACCACGGTGCGCACAGCCGGAGGTAGGCGGGGACCGTCCACAGGTCGCCGATCAGATCGGTCGGTTCGAGCATGGGCCAGGCCCGGTTCAGCGTTGTCACCAGCTCCCGGTTCTGCCGCAGCGCGCGGTGGAACAGCTCCGGCGGGACCTCGCTCTCCTGGTCCTCCTCCTGCAGCCGGTCCGTGAGCAGGTCGGTCAGCGCCTCCCAGATCTGCTCGCGCGCCTCGTTGTGCGGGGTGCCCGGCTCCGGGGCCGCGAAGACCTCGGCCCAGTCCGCGGGGGTGAGCGGGAGGTCTGCCCAGTAGGTCTCGACCGTCATCCCCTCGGTCGGCGGCTCCTCGTAGACGCCGACCGCCTTCTCGACCGCCCGCACCAGGTCCGCCGACGACTTGAGCCGGGCGACCTCCGGGTCGGCCTCCGGCGGGGCCCCGGCGCCCTCGGCGACCAGGTCCCGCAGGGTGCAGGTCTGCACGCCCTCCTCGCCGAGGCTCGGCAGCACGTCGGACACGTAGTCCAGGTAGGGCTGGTGCGGACCGACGAACAGCAGGCCGCCGCGGTGGTGGCCGCCCAACCGCGGGTCCGCGTACAGCAGGTAGGCGGCGCGGTGCAGGGCGACCACGGTCTTGCCGGTGCCCGGGCCGCCGTCCACGACCAGGGCCCCGCGCGAGCCGGCCCGGATGATCGCGTCCTGGTCCGCCTGGATGGTGCCCAGGACGTCGCGCATCCGGGCGGACCGCTCGGTGCCCAGGCTCGCGATGAACGCGGACTGGTCGTCGAGCGCCGCGTGGCCGCGCAGACCCTCCGGGGTGAACACCTCGTCCCAGTAGTCGCTGATCCTGCCCTTGGTCCAGCGGTAGCGACGCCGGCTCAGCAGGCCCATCGGGTTGGCGTGCGTCGCCGCGAAGAACGGCTCGGCGGCGGGGGAGCGCCAGTCGAGCAGCAGCCGCCGTCCCGACCTGTCGGTGAGGCCGAGCCGGCCGATGTAACGGGGCTCCGGGTCGTCCGCGGTGACGACGCGGCCGAGGCACAGGTCCAGCGTGAAGCGGCGCAACGCGCGCAGCCGGGCGGTCAGCCGGTGCACCTCCACGTCCCGGTCCAGGGCCGCCCGGCCCGCGCCGCCCGGGGACCGCCGCACGGCGTCCAGACGGTCCGTCAGTTCCGCGACGGTGTCCTCCAGGCACGCGGCCAGATCCGCGAAGTGCTGCTCGTCGCGGGCGATGAGCTCCGGGTCGGCCTTGGCGTGCAGGCGCTCGGGCAGGTCGAACGCGCTGGTGCTCAGGGGGTTCATTCGGCGCATATCTCCCAAATCGTCAGCTTTCTCTGCGAGTGGTCGATTCTGCGGCAGCAGGGGGGCCTTGCGGCAAGACCCCCCTCGTGCTATAGCTTTAAAGTGGCGAGGAGCGGCGATGTGCCCCTCGCTTCTTTCGTTTCGGGCCGTTGTCGTGCCGCGCCCGGGTCACGCCGACGCCCCCGCCGCAGCGGGGGCGTCTGGCTTTCCGCTCCGTCAACCGCGGTCGGGATAGCGGTGGTTGGCGATCAGGGCGAGGAACCCGGGCCAGAAGGACTCGTCCGGCTCACCGTCGGACGCATGGAGCAGGACACCGGGCAGCCGCGCGTGCTCCTTCATGCCCGCCGCCGTAGCGGCGCTGCGCAGCAGCTCCGTCCCGGAGCCGAGCGCGGCCAGCGGCTTGCCGTGGCGCAGCGCCTCGGTGACGAACCGCAGCACGTCCGGGTCGGCGCGCAGCGCCTCGCCCGCGCCGTCCGGGAGCAGGACGGCGTCGTAGAGCACGGACGCCATGGTCGGCAGCGGACGGTCCACCGGGACCGACTCACCGTCAGCGCCGGGGAGTTGACCGCCCCGCGCGGCCAGCGTCTCGACCACCGCCCCCGCCGGCGCCAGCTGCGCGTGCGCGGCCCGCACCTGTGCCGTGACCACTCCCGGTCCGGCCAGGACCGCGACGCGCCGGGTCGCGACACCCTCGCCGCGCAGGTTCTCCAGGCTGAGCGCGGGCGAGGCGCGCAGTCCGCTCTCCTGCTGCGGTGCCTGCTCCCGGCCCTGGTCCTGCCCCTGGTCCGGTGCGGGTTCGGCGACACCGATGCGCCGGGCGACCTCCGCGGCCAGCGCGGGGTCGACGTGGACCAGGTTGTCCACCATCCGTTGCCGCACCGCCTGTTCGCCCACCTTGCCCAGCTCGAAGGCGAAGGCCGCCGTGATGTGCTCCTGCTCCCAGGCGGCCATGCTGTGCCAGAACAGCGCGGCCTGGCTGTAGTGGTCGGCGAAGCTGGGGCTGCGGCGGCGGACCGCCCGGCCGTCCACGCGCTCCTGGTAGTGCTCGAAGACCCCTTCGGGCAGCCGCCCGCCGCCCATCGCGGCGGGGCAGCCGCCGACCGAGTTCGGCGCATAGCTCGGCCCCGGATGGATCAGCTGCTGGCCGTAGCCGTCACGTTGGTTGTTGCGCACCTCGGCGATCGGACGGTTGACCGGCAGCTGGGAGAAGTTGGGACCGCCCAGGCGGATCAACTGGGTGTCCAGATAGGAGAAGTTGCGCCCCTGCAGCAGCGGGTCGTTGGTGAAGTCGATGCCGGGCACCACGTTGGCCGTGTGGAAGGCGATCTGCTCGGTCTCGGCGAAGAAGTTCTCCGGGTTGCGGTTCAGCACCATGCGGCCGACCGGCCGCACCGGGACCAGCTCCTCCGGCACGAGCTTCGTCGGGTCCAGCAGGTCGAAGGGGAACGCGAACTCGTCCTCCTCCGGGATCAGTTGGAGTCCGAGCTCCCACTCCGGGTACGCGCCGGCCTCGATCGCCTCCCACAGGTCGCGGCGGTGGAAGTCCGGGTCCCGGCCCGCGGTGAGCTGCGCCTCGTCCCACACCTGGGAGCAGACGCCGAGCCGGGGCTTCCAGTGGAACTTCACGAAGGTGCCCCGCCCCTCGGCGTTGACCAGCCGGAAGGTGTGCACGCCGAACCCCTGCATCATCCGGAAGCTGCGCGGGATCGCCCGGTCGGACATCACCCACATGAGCATGTGGGTGGACTCGGGCTGCAGCGAACAGAAGTCCCAGAAGGTGTCGTGGGCGGACGCCCCGGTGGGGATCTCGTTGGGCGGCTCGGGCTTGACCGCGTGCACGAAGTCGGGGAACTTGACCGCGTCCTGGATGAAGAAGACCGGCATGTTGTTGCCGACCAGGTCGTAGTTGCCGTGCCGGGTGTAGAACTTGGTCGCGAAGCCGCGCACGTCGCGTACGGTGTCGGCGGAGCCGCGCGGGCCCTGCACGGTCGAGAACCGCACGAAGACAGGGGTGCGGCGCCCGGGGTCCTGGAGGAAGTCGGCGCAGGTGTACTCGGCGAGGGACTCGTACGGCTCGAAGTAGCCGTACGCCCCCGCGCCGCGTGCGTGCACCACCCGCTCGGGGATGCGCTCGTGGTCGAACCGGGTCAGCTTCTCGCGGAGGTGGAAGTCCTCGAGGAGGGTCGGCCCGCGCTCGCCCACGTGCAGCGAGTTGTCGGTGTCGTCGACGCGGACGCCCTGGTCGGTGGTCACCGCGCCCTCTCCGGCGGGGACGCGGAACGCGTCGAGGGCGGCGTCCTTGCTGTCGCGGTTCGCCCGGTTCCCCCGGTTCCCCCGGTTCTCGCGGTTCTCGCGGTTCTCGCGGTCGTCGGGGCCGTGGGTGCCGTCGGCTGGCCCGCGCCCTTGCGGGGGGCCGGGGTTGACGGTCTCCGTGACCGGCGCCGTGTGCTCCTGCGGACGCCCTTCGGGCGGCCCAGGGTTGTTGGTCATGACGCTCTCCGTCCTGTGGCCGGTCGCCGGTGGCCGGTCCCCGGTTGCCACGGAGCGGTCGGAACCGCCGCCCGGCTCCGGCGGTGGTCGTCGTCGCCGGAGCGGCTGCCCGGGGGAGAGGGGGACAAACGTCGAGGCGGAGGGGTGAAGGGGTGGTGGTCGGGTGGAGGGCCGGTGGGGCGGAGGGCCGGTGGGGCGGAGGGTGGAGGGCCGGTGGGGCGGAGGGCCGGTGGGGCGGAGGGTGGAGGGCGAAGGCAGGGTCGGGCGGTGGAGCCGGGCCGTGCCTTGGGGCGGGCGCGGTGCTCACGTGGGTGTGGCAGCGAGGCNGAAGGCAGGGTCGGGCGGTGGAGCCGGGCCGTGCCTTGGGGCGGGCGCGGTGCTCACGTGGGTGTGGCAGCGAGGCGAGGCGAGGGAAGCGAGGTGGAGAGGGAGGGGAGGATGCAAGGGAGGCGAAGGACGACGCACTGTGGCGGCAACGGCATTCGTCGTGGGGCGATCTGGCTCGCCGTGCTGCTCGCTCTGCTCGCTTCAAAGACGCGACTGGGAGGGAGGGGTCGCGCCGGGGGCTGCCCAGAGTGCAGGTGGTGGTGGGTGGCCGGCCGTTGCGGCTGCGCCGGGCCCTGGCCGCTGGCGGCTCGTGCCTTGGGGTGTGTGGCGGGTTGGCGGGGGTTCGGGCCCGGCTGTCGGTAACCCGCCAGGGGTCGGTCCTGCCTGTGCGGGGCATCTC
>NZ_JBHSQJ010000018.1:0-8785 GCF_042658505.1 Streptacidiphilus monticola
TGGTGTAGCTCGTCGTCAGGCTGCCCTCTGGCCGGTCATCCACGTGCCCATGATCCGGAAGCAGTGGCCCGGGCACAAGCGCCGCCGGGATTGAATCTGCCGTGGTCGTGCCCGCGTGCCACAGTCGTGCCAGATCACGCGGTGAGGCACGGGGACTGACAGGGAGTCAGGGGGCTCCAAGCCGGCAAACCCCAGCCGGGGGGAATCGCAGCTAGGGCGCGTATCTGGTTGTGATCAATTTGCAGGTTCTGCCCTCGTGGTGGGCCCTGGTCCGGTAGATCGTGTTGTGTGACGCGAGTGCAACTGACGGACGCCGAGTGGGAGTTCATCGAGCCGTACCTGCCGATCGGTGAGTACGGCCCCTACCCCGAGCGGCTGCGCCGGCAGTTCGAGGGCGTGATCTGGCGGTTTCGGACGGGCGGCCAGTGCAGGGCGGCGTCGTTCAGCGTGTCTGTCCGTTTTGTGATCATGTGAGGCCGAGGGGCGCGAGGATGTGAACGTCCACAAGGACATCCGGCCTGGCCATGTGGCATGAGTTCCTGGCTGTCGCTGAGCGGCCCGCGGCCCGACAGACGTGCGCGGCCGACTGCGATCAGCTGGAGGTGAGGGGTTTGCTGCCCCTGTACGGTGTGCCTTATGAGCCTGGGAGTCCACTTCGCCATCGATGCGGAGACCGCCGATCGCCTGCTCGCGGCTGCCGACGACGATGAGGTTGCTGCGCTCGTCGAGGGGATTGAGGAAGAGGGCATCGGTGTTGGCCACTGTGACACCGACAAGGCGTGGGACGCCATCCATCGCAGCCTGACCGACGGTTACCTTGGCTACGCCAACGGCTTCTACCCGCTGAACGCTGTGATCCTGGGCGGCGTACAGCTTCATGAAGGTGACGATTACATCGTCAGCCTGCTCACTGCGGATCGGGTTCGCGATGTCGCCGACGCCATGGCCGATGTCGACCGCGAGGCACTGAAAGCAGGCTACGACCGCATCGACGTCGAAGACTACGGGCCGAACTTCGGCGACGAGGACTTCGCCTACACCTGGGCGAACTTCACTGACCTGGTCGTCTTCTTCCGGCAGGCAGCGGACGCAGGAAGCCACGTGATCTTTACGGTCGGCCAGTAGGGGTTTCGAAGCCGGGGCAGCGTCGTTCAGTCGGTCTGCCGACTTGATGACAGCTCATGTGCCCGAGCCGGCTGCGCTGTCCCAGGGTTGGGCCGGAACGGAGGCAGGCACGGTCTCCGGGTGATCATGAGGTGTCGAGTCCCTGATCACCGCAACGGAACACCGTGCCTGGCCGCTCAGCATCGCCCATCCCCGCCGGTCTGGGCCAGCTCGCTGTTGCCCGGCTTTCCGCCGCCGAAGAACACTCCAGCCTGCTGGACTGTCTTGCCACGGTGCCTGATCCGCGCCGGGCCAAGGGCACTCGCCATCCCCTCACCTTTGTCCTCGCCCTGGCCGCCTGCGCGGTCCTGGCCGGCGCGAGTTCTCTGACCGCGATCGCAGAGTGGGCAGCGGACGCACCGGCCACCGTGCTCACCGCCCTCGGCGGACCGAACCGTGAACCAAGCGGCCCGACCGCCCCCGCCGAGGACACCGTGCGCCGGGTCCTGCAATGCATCGACGGCGACGCGCTCGACACAGCGATCAGCTCCTGGCTCGCCGCCCGCGACCGCGACCGCCCGCCATCCGATCAGGACCCGCTCGAGCAGCCCCGACGTTCCCTGGCCGTGGACGGCAAGACCATCCGTGGTGCCCGCCGCACCGACGGAACCCAGGTCCACCTGCTGGCCGCGATGACCGGAACCGGCCTGGTCACCGCCCAGCGCGAGGTTGACTCCAAGACGAACGAAATCACCGTCTTCCGGCCGATGCTCGCCGAGCTCGACCTGGCCGACACCGTGGTCACCTTCGACGCCCTGCACTCCCAGACCGCCCACGCCCGCTTTCTGGTGGAGGAGAAGAAAGCCCACTACATCGCCGTGATCAAGGGAAACCAACCGCTGCTGCACCGGCACCTGAAGCGGCTGCCCTGGCGGGACGTTCCGCTGCTGGGCAGGACCCGCGCCACAGAGCACGGCCGTGACGAGATCCGCCGCGTCAAGACCGCCACCGTCACCCGTGGCCTCGACTTCCCCCACGCCGCCCAGGCCGTGCAGATCGTGCGGCGTCGCCGGATCGTCGCCGCCGGCAAGGTCACCCTGGAACGTGTCTACGCAGTTACCGACCTGACAGCGGAGCAGGCCGATGCTCCCGAGATCGCGCACCGTGTACGCGAACACTGGGGCATCGAGAACAAGATCCACCACGTGCGCGACACCACCTTCGCCGAGGACGCCTCGCGCGTGCGGACCGGGACCTCGCCCCGGGCCATGGCGGCACTGCGCAACCTGGCCATCGGCGCCCTCCGTCTCACCGGCTGCGACAACATCGCCGCCGGCCTGCGCAAGCACGGCCGAGACGCCACCCGACCGCTGGCTACCCTCGGGATCACGTGATCAAACCGGACAGATCCCCTGAACGACACCGCCCTGGCGGCCAGTGGCGGGAGGTGCCGGGCGAGTTCGGGGCCTGGTCGACGGTCCACAACCGCTTCCGGCAGTGGAGGGACGCCGGGGTGTTCGAGGCCCTGCTGGAGGGTGCGATTGCGGAGGCAGCCAAGCGGGGTGAGGTGGACTTGTCGCTGGTCAGCGTGGACTCCACGACCGTTCGGGCCCACCACGATGCCGCTGGGATGCACCTGGACCCCGACACGCTCGCCGACCTCGAGAAGGCCGCCGAGGAGGCGGAGAAGGCCCGGCAAAAGGGGGCAGCTCGGAGGGACAAGACGGGCAGAGCGCCGAAGACGTCCCCAAGCGGGACGAGCGGCGACGTGTCCGACGCCGGCGCAAGCTCCGCCTGAAGGCTGCCCTGCTCGGGCGCTCCAGGGGCGGTCAGACCAGCAAGGTCCACGTTGCCGGCGAGCGCAGGTGCCGCCCGCTGGTGCTCGTTCTGACCGAGGGGCAGGCCGCGGACAGCCCGCAGTTCATCCCCGCGCTGACGAAGATACGGGTCCGCGGGCCGGTCGGCCGCCCGCGCACGCGGCCCGACGCGGTCGCCGGGGACAAGGCCTATTCGTCCCGCGGCAACCGCGCCTACCTGCGCAAACGGCACATCAAAGCGGTCATCCCGGAGAAGAGGGACCAGGCCGCCAACCGAAAGAAGAAGGGCAGCGCGGGCGGTCGGCCCGTGGGACACGACGCCGAGCTCTACAACGAACGCAACACCGTCGAGCGCCTGATCAACAAGTTGAAGGCCTGGCGGGGCATTGGCACCCGGTACGACAAGACCCCGGAAAGCTACCTCGCCGGCCTCCACCTCCGTGGCGCGATGATCTGGGTCAAGGACCTCACCCGAACTCATTGATCACGACCGAATACGTGCCCTAGCGCCAGAATCCAGTCACATCCTCCTCAAAGCGGGTGTGCGGATGCCCTTTCGGTAGCCTCAGCCCAGCCGAGCGCGAGGGCGGCAGGACGGAGGTCAGATGATGCGGCGCGCCAAGGAGACTCCGGACTGGGTTGCCGGTGCATTCCTCCGGCACATGGCCCTGCTGGAGATCCGCGCCATGGCAGGCCGGCGCAAGGCCCTGCCCGTGTGGGCCGACGAGGATTATGTGGCATGCATCCGCTGGCTCGCCAATCTGTGCGACAACATGCCCTTCGCTCCGCAGTCGCGCCCGTGGTGGCCCCGGAGAGCTGATCATCGGCTCTATCAGCGCCCATTGAGCATCCGTCAGGTCGCTCGGATACGCGCGTCGTTCCATGCACGACAGGACACCATCGACGCCGCCAGCGGCCCGCCGACATCGGCTGGAGTCCCACGATCGAGCGATCCCGAACCGTCAAGAATGGGACTTAACGTCCTCTCAGGTCCCTGCGGCGCGGCGGTCACGGCGACGGCGACGGACGGATGCCACGTAGGTGATCAGCGAGACGACGATGAGAAGAATGCTGAGGCCAAGCAGGAGTTCCGAGGGATTTGCGACACCGGTGAGGAGGACCGCGACGAGTGCGAGGGAGAGAACAACCCCTGCTCCTCTGATGGGATTCACTGACTTTCCCGCTTCATTTCCAGGACGACACACGTGTCACATACGACTTCACCAAGGACGAGAGCATCCAGTAGGTCCTCACCACCGTGTAGACCAGCTCCGGAAGGAGCAGCGCCTCGACGAGCATGGCCTTCCAGCCCAGCTTCACGACTCGAAGGGCCGGGTAGATGATCCAGAACGCTATGAGCGCTACGAAGATCGGTGACGCGACAAAACCGTGACGGAGCCGCTCGGCGACCTGTTCTGCTCCAAAGCCCAGCACGTAGGCTCCACCGACGACCGCCATCACCACCGTGGCGATCGAGTGCCAGGTGAACCGGGTGACCCCACGCCTGCGCAGGGTGTCCACCGTGCCGCGAGTCCAACGCTCACGCTGCTGGATGAGTTCTCGCAGCGTCGGCATGAGGTCGGTGTAGGCAATGCAGAACTGGTTGGCGGTGACCTTCCAGCCGGATTCCTTGAGGGCCAGAGTGGTCTCGTAGTCTTCCACGAGGTTGCTGTGGTCCTCCCAGAAGACCTCGCCCCGCCAGTCGATCAGGCTCTGCAGGGCCTCCGCACGATAGAAGGAGCCGGCACCGGACATGGTGTGCACATTGGTCCGGTACCGGGCGTTGGCGGCCCGGCCGTACTCGATGATCTGCATGCCCAGCAGGAAGCGCTGCCACGGGCTCTGCCACAGGTTGGTGCGTCCCAGGCACGCTGCACTGACGCCGCCGAGCTCCGGGTCGGACGCGATGACGTTTCGCGCGCGCTCGATGAACTTCGGGTGCAGCTCGGTGTCAGCATCCATCACCAGGACGTGCTGAACGGCGTTGCTGAGTCTGCCTTGCACGGCCTCCTGCAGCCAGCGCAGACCGTGATTGAGCGCGCCGGCCTTCTTGTGCGGGTTGTCCGGCAGGTTCAGCACCACCGTTTCAGGAGAGCCCGGCTGGGCGGCGAACTCCTGAGCGAACTGCAGGGTTCGGTCCGTTGAGTTGTTCACGACCACGACGATCACGTCGGGCCGAACGCTCTGCCTGGCCAGGGAGTGGAGCGCGGTGAGGACGCCGATCTCCTCGTTGCGCGCGGGGACCAGGGCCACGGTGTCGACGAGTGGAGCCGCGCCTTCGCGATCGAGGCCGGCCCGACGACGGCGATGACGACTGCGCGAGCCGCCGGAACGCTGGGTCTGCGCCCGCCGAGTTGCCGTGGTCGACAACGTTCCTCCTCCTCGGCCGGAAACCCGGGCCCTTACTGACCAGTTGATGGTGTGTGACGGCATGCCGCACTGCACGGGAGCCCGACCAGCCCGATGGGGCTCGCGCGCCACGCGGTGTGATCATATGCCACACACAATCTTTGCAGATTGCCCCCGGGTGATTTGCCATGGCGAAGGCTTGAAGGATCGGCGAACGAAGAACGGCTGGTGTGCCGAAGGGTGGGCAAGGGTTGGCGAATTGGGGCATAGGCGCAGAATTGTGGGCCTTTCCCGGGACGGTACTACGTGGTTTAGGATCGCGCCCTGCGCGGTCGGGATTCGCCTCCTGAGGAGTTTGATCGTGTCCATGCCATTTTACTTCTTGTGCGACTAGGAGTTTCCCGTGACGCCTCCAGGCAGCCAACCCAAGAGCTGCAGCCGGAGGGTCTTCGATCTGCTGGTCTTCGTGGTACTGGTAGCACTGGGCGGCGCCGGGCTGGTTCCGCTCTACCACTGGCTCCACCCGGCAACCACGTCCGTCGGGGCGTCCCGCACGGACGCCTCCGCGCAGCCGGCCGCCTCCCCAACGCCAGCGGGCCCCTCGCTGGCACCGTTCGGCGTCCTCTTCGACGGCTTCCACTACGGCGACCGCAACGACGCATCGCTCAAGGCCCACGGCTGGAGCGCCCGCACCTACCCCGGGGGACCAGGCATCAAGGACACCTGGTCGAACGCTGGCCTCAGCTTCCCCAAGGTGCAGTCCGCCCAAGGTGGCCAGGTGATGCAGCTTCAAGTCACGAGCGACGGCACCAAGGCCGGCACCCACCAGACCGAGCTCGAAAGCACCGAGCCGACCTTCTACGACGGAACCTACGCCGCGCGCATCTACTTCACCGACGGCCCGGCCGTCGGCAAGAACGGTGACCACATCAACGAATCGTTCTACGCGATCTCCTCGCCGAACGAGACCCGGCAGTACAGCGAACTCGACTACGAGTACATGCCTAACGGCGGCTGGGGCTCTATCCGGCCCGAACTCGACACCACGAGTTGGCACAGCTCCAAGCAGGGCGACCGCGTCTACCATCCGACGTACCAGCGCCTACATGGGTGGCACACCGTGATGATCACCGTGCACGATGGGCGGACCGACTACCTTCTGGACGGCAAGAAGCTGTTCAGTAACGACGCGTCCTACTCCTTGCACGGGCCGGTGGACGTCGCCTTCAGCACCTGGCTCATCGACCTTCCCTTCGCCGGCAAGCGTACGTGGAACATGCAGGTCAACTGGTTCTACTACCAGGCTGGAAAGGTCCTGACTCTCAGTCAGGTCAACAAGGCCGTAAAGGGCTACTACGTGCACGGCCAGACGTATGTCAACACCCTCGCCGCCTCCCCCCGCTGAAGCCCCAAGGGCTCTCCTCCCGGATGAATGCCGCCGCATCGGCCCCTCTCGCGCTGGTCGCCGCGACGCCGCACGCCAGCACCGCGATCGTCGAGTTCGCGCGTACGGACAGTTGCTCGCTCTGTGAGCAGTAGCCTCACAGACGTGGACTTCGATGAACCGGTCCTGCTCGGTGCCGAGTTGGCTGCTGCTCAGCAGCGGGAGATGGAGCTTCACCATCGACGCCGCCGCGCTTCGCCTCTGCAGGACGTGCGGTACGAGCCTGGCGAGAGCCGGCTCTGGTGCTGGGTGGACGCAGCAGCGGACCTGCCGGTGGCTCATTTCGTCGAACGCTATCGGTCGCTGCCGGCGTATCGGCGCAGAAGGACGAGGGCGCGGCTGCGCCAACAGGACTTCTACACGCTGATCTTGTTTGCCCGACGTGCTGCCTTGCGCGCGATCCGCACCGGAGAGGGTGATCTGGTGCGCTACGCCTACGATGCGTTGTCGGCGGTTGTATTGGACCGAGTGGACTGGCGGGACGTGTGCTGGGCAGCTGCTGTCCTCGGATACGCCGCCCAGCGGCTGGGGCTCTCGGCGCGCACGTTGGCGGCAGGAGCCGTCGCCCACGCCGAAGGGGATACCGCCGCCGTGCTGAGGGACAAGTCCTGCGAGTGGATCGACCTGGCCGGGGATTGGGGGCTGCGTGAAGTCGACGCCGGCACGGGGCCAGTTCTCCTGGACAACGACGCGGCCACCTACGAGCCCCAGTTCGACCTTGCGGGTATGGCCATCGCCCTGGCCGATGCCTTCGAGGCCGACCGATACGCCGTCACGGGCGTGACGATCACCGACAGCATCCCGGCGATCTGGCTCAACGACTACCAGGCAATGGGGCTTGAGGCATGTGTCAGCGTGTCAGCACACCTACGAGACTCTGACGCCCAGCCGATGCAGGAGGACATGCTGCTGGCCTTTCTGGCGCAGATGCAGACCCGGGCTCATGCCTCAGCGGTCGTCCATGCAGCGAACAGTCGAGAGACGCCGCATTCGTCATGCCTGACCGCGGCCTCGGGCCTTCGCCCTGAGTGGTGGACACGCTGATACTGGATCTGCTTGATCCGGAGGAAGCGAGACACCGCCGATGGCGATGAAGGACTACTCGGACGAGTTCAGGGCCGATGCCGTGGCCCTGTACGAGTCCACGCCCGGGGCGACCTACAAGGACATCGCCGCTGACCTGGGCATCAACCGGGCCACCCTGCGCGAGTGGGTCCTGCGGGACCGGCAACGCCGAGGAATCGCCCCTGCCGCTCGAGCGGGTGGTCAGGCTCCGGTCCGGGCCAGTGAGCCGGCCCCGTCGGCTGACCCGGACGAGCGGATCCGGCAGTTGGAGGCCCGGGTGGCCGAACTCGAGGCCAGCGAGCGGAAGCTGGCCACCGAGCGGGACATCCTGCGCAAGGCGGCCAAGTATTTCGCCGGGGAGACGAACTGGTGAGCCGCTTCCAGTTCGTCTACGACCACCGGGACACCTACGAGGTGAAGCGGCTGTGCCAGGTCCTGGACGTCAACCGGTCCAGCTACTACAAGTGGCTGCGCGGGGCCGACACCAGAACCGTCCGCCGACGCGAGGACCAGCTGCTGGCCGAACGGATCCGCCGGATCCATGCTGATTCCGGCGGGACCTACGGCTCGCCGCGGGTGACCGCCGAGCTGCGCGAGAGCGGAACACCGGTCAACCACAAGCGGGTCGCCCGGGTCATGCGGACCCACTCCATCGTCGGCGTCCGCCTGCGCAGACGAGTCCGCACCACCGTCCCGGACCCCGCTGCGACGGTCGTCCCGGACCTGTTCCAGCGGGACTTCACCGCCCCGGAGCCGGGACGCAAATACATGGGCGACATCACGTATCTGCCGTTGGCCGGTGGGGAGTTCCTCTACCTGGCCACCGTGCTGGACTGTTTCAGCCGCAAGGTCGTGGGCTGGTCCATCGCCGATCACATGCGCACCAGCCTGGTCGCCGACGCACTGCGGATGGCAGCCCAGGTCCGCGGCAGCCTGGACGGGGCGGTGTTCCACACCGACCACGGCGCGCAAGGCGGATTCAACTGATCGTCGCAACACCGGCGTG
>NZ_JBHSQJ010000019.1:0-79067 GCF_042658505.1 Streptacidiphilus monticola
CCGGGGGCCGGTTAACATCTGCTAACCCCTCAGTCGCAATCGCTTGGAGGCACGCAGTGTCGTCGCGCTTCGTCTCGCTCGAGGTCAAGGACGCCGTGGGCACGATCCGTCTGGATCGCCCGCCGATGAACGCCCTGGACATCGCCATGCAGGACCAGCTCAAGGAGGTCGCCGAGGAGGCGGGCGCCCCCAAGGACGTGCGCGCGGTGATCCTGTGGGGCGGTGAGAAGCTCTTCGCCGCAGGGGCCGACATCAAGGAGATGCAGCGCATGTCCTATACGGACATGGTCGAGCGCGCCGGCGCCCTGCAGGGGTCCTTCGACGCGGTGGCGCGCATCCCGAAGCCGGTCGTCGCCGCGGTCACCGGCTACGCGCTGGGCGGGGGCTGCGAGTTGACCCTCTGCGCGGACATCCGCATCGCCGCCGACAACGCCAAGCTCGGGCAGCCGGAGATCCTGCTCGGGCTGATCCCGGGCGCCGGAGGCACCCAGCGGCTGTCGCGGCTGGTCGGTCCGGCCAAGGCGAAGGACCTCATCTTCACCGGCCGCCAGGTCCGCGCCGACGAGGCGCTGCGCATCGGTCTGGTCGACCAGGTCGTCCCCGCCGACGAGGTCTACCCGACCGCATATGCCTGGGCGTCCAGGCTCGCGGCCGGTCCGGCCTATGCGTTGCGGGCTGCCAAGGAGGCGGTGGACCGGGGTCTGGAGACCGATCTGGAGACCGGGCTGTCGCTCGAACGGCAGCTGTTCGCGGGCCTGTTCGCAACGGAGGACCGGGAGATCGGTATGCGGAGTTTCGTCGAGGAGGGGCCGGGGAAGGCCAAGTTCCGCTGAGCTGCGGTTATGTGACGGAGGGTCAGCTTCCGATCGGCATATGCCCAAAGCAAGCGATGATTTTTTGTCGTTGTGCTCGCGGTGGCCCTCCGGAACCGCCATGATGGGCGCATGGCAGTACGGGGTGAAGTGATGCCGCAGCAGAGAGTGACGGATGTTACTCCTGTGCTGCAGCCCGCCGAGGAGATCCGGTTACCTGCGGAGACGTCCTCGGCGCAGCGCTCCCGACGGCTCGTCAGATCCGCCCTGGAGTCCTGGGGACTGGGCGGCCAGGGCGAGGTCGTGGAGCTGCTCGTCGGTGAGCTGGTGGCCAACGCGGTCCGGCACGCCGGGGGTGACGACATCGGTCTGCGCGCGCTGCGCGGCCAAGGCCGGGTCCGGGTGGAGGTGCGGGACCTGTCCCGGGTGCTGCCCTGCCTGATCATGGGCGATGTCGAGGACGACAACGGCCGCGGGCTGCGCATCGTCGACAAGCTCGCCGACCGGTGGGGCGTCGACCTGCTGGCGCGCGGCAAGTCCGTCTGGTTCGAACTGCGGGTCCGTCCGCTCTGACGCCCTCGCGGCGGCCGGAAACGCAATGCGGGGCCCCGGGGATCGTGGTGGATCCGGGGCCCCTGCACAGAGTTGCCGCCGGCCGAGGGGGTGGTGCCGGAACGGGCATGCGGGAAGCGCTCGGGTCGGAGGCGTTCCGGGATCGACTATCGCAGACGTCTCGCTATGTGGTCAAAACCGCGCTTCGGACAATTGCGGACATTCCTCCGCCATGAGCCGTGGATCACAAGGTTTTCCCGCTCCTTTGCTTGTGATTCATCTACTTCTTCCCTCTGCTGCCTTTGATCGTTTTCGTGGCAGGATCGCTCCATGAGCTTTCCCATCGAGCCCGTCCAGCTCCACGGCCACGGCCTGCACCTGCGCGAGTGGCGGGACGAGGACCTGCCCGCCATGTCCGCGCTCTTCGACGACCCCGAGGTCGCCCGGTGGACGCCGCTGGCGTCGCCCTTCGACGAGGCGGCCGCGGCCGCCTACCTGCAGCGGGCGCGCCAGGCGCGCGAGGCGCGGCTCCGGCTCCAGTTCGCGGTCACCCGCGACGGCGGGCAGCCGCTCGGCGAGGTGCTGGCGATGCGCAGGGTGGACCAGACCGGAGCCGCGACGGGCGTCGTGGAGATCGGCTACGCGATCGGCGCCGCCCACCGCGGTCAGGGCCTGGCCTCGGCGGGCGTGCGCCTGCTGACGGAGTACGCCTACACGGAGCTCGACGCCCGGCAGGTCGTCCTGCGCATCGAGCCCGACAACGCCGCCAGCGCCGCCGTCGCCCGCTCGACCGGCTACCACCTCGCCGACGAGCCGCCCGTCGTCGTCACCGACCCGGACGGCGCCGAGGTCGTGCTCCGGGTCTGGGAGCACCGGCGCTGAGAGGGGTGCCGGCTGGGTAGGGGACGGCTGGGAAGGGGGCGCAGCCCATGGCACTGGCGGCGGCACTGCTCAAACGGCACCTCGACTCCCTGGTGCACGGCGGCGACCTGCACCTCGAGCGTTATGCCGAACCCGCCGGGGACCCCGGCCTGTTCGGGCCGGACAGCGTGGCCTGGCGGGTCAACGGCGACCTGCCCGGAATGCTCTGCGGCGGCATCGCGGCGCTGCTGCTCCAGTCGCTGCATCCACTGGCGATGGCCGGCGTGGACCAGTTCTCGGACTACCGCGAGCGCCCGGTGGGCCGCCTCAACACGACGGCCGCGTTCGTCGCCACGACCACGTACGGGTCCACGCGGGCGGCGGAGGCGATGATCGAGCGCGTCCGCACCGTCCACCGGGCGGTGCACGGAACCGCCCCCGACGGGCGTCCCTACCGGGCCGACGATCCCGACCTGCTGACCTGGGTCCACGTCGCCGAGATGGTCTGCTTCCTGCGCGGCTACGAGGTCTTCGGCCCGGGGCGCGGAGCGCTGTCAGCGGCGGACCGGGACCGGTACTTCACCGAGTCCGCGCTGATCGCCCGCAAACTGGGTGCCGCCCGGGTTCCGGTGACGGCCCGTCAGGCCGGGGCGTACCTCCAGGCAACCCGGCCCTCGCTGCGGCTCACCCCCGCCGCCCGGGACGCGGCCCGCTTCCTGCGCGACTTCGGGCGCACGCCCGCCGAACGCGTCGGCGCCCGCCTGCTCTTCGCGGGTGCGGTCACTCTGCTTCCGCCGTGGGCAGCACGGGAGTTGGGCCTGCGTCAGCACCTGCTCGCGCGGCCCCCGGCCCGCCTGCTCGGCGGTGCGCTGCGGGCAGCGGTCCAGCCCTCGCCGATCCTCGCCGCGGCGCACGGCCGCTGCCTCGCCGGAACGGACCCCGGCGGCACCGAAGGTCGGGGCCGGGTGTCCGCGAGGCGGTAGCCGACGGCGGCACCCTCGCGGTCACCCACGCCGGGGCCGGCGATCAGCACTCGATGACGTTGACCGCAAGGCCGCCGCGCGAGGTCTCCTTGTATTTGATCTTCATGTCGGCGCCCGTCTCCTTCATGGTCTTGATGGCCTTGTCGAGGGAGACGTGGTGCCGTCCGTCCCCGCGCAGTGCCATCCGCGCGGCCGTGACCGCCTTGACCGCGGCCATGCCGTTGCGCTCGATGCACGGGATCTGGACCAGCCCGCCGACCGGGTCGCAGGTGAGGCCGAGGTTGTGCTCGATGCCGATCTCGGCCGCGTTCTCCACCTGCTCCGGGGTGCCGCCGAGCACCTCCGCCAAGCCGCCCGCGGCCATCGAGCAGGCGGAGCCGACCTCGCCCTGGCAGCCGACCTCGGCGCCGGAGATGGAGGCGTTCTCCTTGAAGAGCATGCCGATCGCGCCCGCCGCCAGCAGGAAGCGGACGATGCCGTCCTCGTCCGCGCCGGGGATGAAGTTGAGGTAGTAGTGCAGCACCGCGGGGATGATCCCGGCCGCGCCGTTGGTCGGAGCGGTGACCACGCGACCGCCCGCCGCGTTCTCCTCGTTCACGGCCATGGCGTAGAGGGTGACCCACTCCATCGCGTTCGCCGGGCCGATGCCCTCGACGCGCAGCGCCCGCGCGGCCGAGGCCGCCCGGCGGCGGACCTTCAGGCCGCCGGGCAGGATGCCCTCGTTGGCCATGCCGTTGCGGACGCACTCCTGCATGACCCGCCAGATGTCCAGCAGCCCGGCCCGGATCTCCTCCTCGGTCCGCCAGGCCTTCTCGTTCTCGAGCATCAGCGAGGAGATCGAGAGGCCGGTCTCCTGCGTCAACCGCAGCATCTCCGCGCCGGTGCGGAAGGGGTACTTGAGGACGGTGTCGTCGAGCTTGACGCGGTCGGCGCCGATGGCGTCCTCGTCCACGACGAAGCCGCCGCCCACCGAGTAGTAGGTCTTCTCCAGGACGACGCCGCCCGAGGCGTCGAAGGCCGCCAGGGTCATTCCGTTGGCGTGGTAGGGCAGGGAGCGACGCCGGTGCAGGACGAGCTGGGTGTCCGGGTCGAAGGCGATCTCGTGGTCGCCGAGCAGGCTCAGCTGCTTCTTCGCGCGGACCCGCTCCTCGATGCGGTTGGACTCGGCGATGTCGACGGTCCGGGGTGACGCCCCCTCAAGTCCGAGCAGCACCGCCTTCGGGGTGCCGTGGCCGTGGCCGGTCGCGCCGAGGGAGCCGAACAGCTCCGCCTTGACGGTCGCGGTCCGCGGCAGCAGGCCTTCCGACCGCAGCCGCCGGGCGAACATCCGGGCCGCGCGCATCGGGCCCACGGTGTGCGAGGAGGAGGGGCCGATGCCGATGGAGAAGAGATCGAAGACGCTGATGGCCACGGGGACGCCCTTGAGGGTGAGGGTTCGGTACAGAGGCCGGGGCACCGGCCACGGGGAGGACGCGGGATCGCCGCGCCCCTCCCAGTGTCCCTCCCGGCGGGGATTGCCCTGCCGCGACGTCGGGCACGCGCACCTGCTGCGTTGGCGAACCCCCACGCACATCCCGTACGAGGGGGGCCGCCGCCTTGCGTCTGCACGCGCCGGACGTCGCGGCTCGACGGGAGACCCCCGCCGGAGGGACACGTGGGCAGGTGCCCCCGGAAAAGAGCTGACTACCTGAGGCTCACAGCTCGGGGTAGAGCGGGTGCTTCTCGGCCAGGGCGGTGACGCGGGCCTTCAGCGACTCGGCCTTGGCCTCGTCGAAGCCGGGCTTGAGCGCCTCCGCGATGACGTCCGCGACCTCGCGGAAGTCCTCGGCCTGGAAGCCCCGGGTGGCCAGTGCCGGGGCGCCGATCCGCAGACCGGAGGTCACCATCGGCGGACGCGGGTCGTTCGGCACCGCGTTGCGGTTGACCGTGATGCCGACCTCGTGCAGGCGGTCCTCGGCCTGCTGGCCGTCCAGCTCGGAGTTGCGCAGGTCCACCAGGACGAGGTGCACGTCGGTGCCGCCGGACAGCACGGCGACGCCGGCCTCGACCGCGTCCGGCTGGGTCAGGCGCTCGGCCAGGATGGCCGCGCCCTCCAGCGTGCGCTTCTGACGGTCCTTGAACTCCTCGCCCGCGGCCACCTTGAAGGCCACTGCCTTGGCGGCGATCACGTGCTCGAGCGGGCCGCCCTGCTGGCCCGGGAAGACCGCGGAGTTGATCTTCTTGGCCAGCTCGGCCTTGGACAGGATCACGCCACCGCGCGGACCGCCCAGGGTCTTGTGCGTGGTGGTGGTGACGACGTCCGCGAAGGGCACCGGGGACGGGTGCAGCCCGGCGGCGACCAGGCCCGCGAAGTGGGCCATGTCGACCATCAGGTACGCGCCGACCTCGTCCGCGATCCGGCGGAACTCGGCGAAGTCCAGCTGCCGCGGGTAGGCGGACCAGCCGGCCACGATCAGCTTCGGCTGGGCCTCCTTGGCCAGGCGCTCCACCTCGGCCATGTCCACGCGGCCGGTCGCCGGGTCCACGTGGTAGGCGACGACGTTGTAGAGCTTGCCGCTGAAGTTGATCTTCATGCCGTGGGTCAGGTGACCGCCGTGGGCCAGGTCCAGGCCGAGGATGGTGTCGCCCGGCTGCAGCAGGGCGAACATCGCGGCGGCGTTGGCCTGGGCACCCGAGTGCGGCTGGACGTTGGCGTGCTCGGCGCCGAACAGCGCCTTGACCCGGTCGATCGCCAGCTGCTCGATGACGTCGACGTTCTCGCAGCCGCCGTAGTAGCGGCGGCCCGGGTAGCCCTCGGCGTACTTGTTGGTGAGCACCGAGCCCTGGGCCTCCAGCACCGCGACCGGCGCGAAGTTCTCGGAGGCGATCATCTCGAGGGTGGACTGCTGGCGGTGCAGCTCGGCGTCCACCGCAGCGGCGACCTCGGGGTCGAGCGCGTGCAGGGACTGGTTGAGGACAGACATGATCGGGGAACCCCTCGCAGGAATCAGCCGCCGGTGTGGGCGGTGTACTCGTCGGCGTTGAGCAGACCCTCCGGGGCGCCCGAGATGCGCACCTTGAACAGCCAACCGTCCTCGAACGCCGAGGAGTTGACCAGCGCCGGGTCGTCCACCACGGCCTGGTTGGCCTCGACGACCTCGCCGCTCACGGGGGAGTAGAGGTCGCTGACGGACTTGGTGGACTCCAGCTCGCCACAGGTGTCGCCGGCGGTGACGGTGTCGCCGACCTCGGGCAGCTGCACGTACACCACGTCACCCAGGGCGTCCGCCGCGAAGGCGGTGACGCCCACGGTCACCACGCCGTCCTCGGCGGCGGTGACCCACTCGTGCTCCTTGCTGTACTGCAGGTTCTGGGGGTTGCTCATGAGGGGATTCTCCAGGATCAGGGGAGGTCGGGGCGAAACGGGACAGCAGGTGAGACGGGAGCTGACGCCGGGTCAGCGGGCGCGCTTGTAGAAGGGGAGCGCGACGACCTCGACCGGCTCGTGGGTGCCGCGGACGTCCACGGCCACCTGGGTGCCGGGCACCGCGTGGGCGGCGTCGACGTAGGCCATGGCGATCGGCTTGCCCAGGGTCGGGGAGGGAGCGCCGGAGGTGACGGCGCCGATGGCCCGGCCGTCGGCGTCCACCACGGTCATCTCGGCGCGGGGGACCCGGCGGCCGGGGGAGACCAGGCCGACCAGCACGCGCGGCGGGTTGGTGCGAGCCTCCTCGGCGGCCTTCTCCAGCGCGGCGCGGCCGACGAACTCGCCGCCGTTGGTGGTCTTGTCGAAGCGGACGACCCGGCCCAGCCCGGCGTCGAAGGGGGTGAGCGAGGTGTTCAACTCGTGCCCGTAGAGCGGCATCCCGGCCTCGAGGCGCAGGGTGTCGCGGCAGGAGAGGCCACAGGGGATCAGCCCGAACTCCGCGCCGGCCTCGGTCAGCGCCTGCCACAGCTCGACGGCGTCCGCGGGGGCGACGAACAGCTCGAAGCCGTCCTCGCCGGTGTAGCCGGTGCGGGCCAGCAGCGCGTCCCGGCCGGCGACGGTGGCCGGGAGGACGGCGTAGTACTTGAGGTTGTCCAGGTCGGCGTCGGTCACCTTGCGCATGATCGCGGTGGCGTCCGGGCCCTGGACCGCGACCAGCGCGTAGTTGTCCCGGTCGTCGCGCACCTCGGCGTCGAAGCCGGCGGCGCGGTCGCGCAGGGCGTCGAGGACGACCTGCGCGTTGGAGGCGTTGGCCACGACGAGGAACTCGGTCTCGCCGGTGCGGTAGACGATGAGGTCGTCGAGGATGCCGCCGTCCGCCGCGCAGATCATGGTGTAGCGGGCGCGGAGCGGGCCGAGGGCGGAGACGAAACCGACCAGGGCGCGGTCGAGCAGCTCGCCGGCCTGGGGGCCGGTGACGGTGATCTCGCCCATGTGGGAGAGGTCGAAGAGCCCGGCCCGGGTGCGGACGGCGTTGTGCTCCTCGCGCTCGCTGCCGTAGCGCAGCGGCATGTCCCAGCCCGCGAAGTCGGTCATGGTCGCGCCGAGCGCGCGGTGGACGGCGTCCAGGGCGGTATGACGGAGCGTCATGGGGTTACTTCCCTTGCTCTAGGCATGCTGCGGCAGAGTCTCCCCTCTGTCGCTTGACCTGAGAGCTTCGACGCGCGGGAGAGAGCCCGGCGTCTTGCACCGTGGGTGGACCGCGGAGCGGTCGCTTTCCAGAGATGCCTCACCCTTGCGGTATCTGTGCCTGAGAGATTCCGGGGAGGGCTTGCTCCTTCGGCGCCGGCGTGTGCTCCACCGACTCTCCCGCACGGGTTCAACGGCCTGTCTTCTGTTCTCGTTGCGGCACATCATGGCACACGGTCCGCCCCGCAGGGGCGCGAGGCTGTGGACATGTGCGGCTCGGCCGCGCGGGCGCCCCGCCGGGGGTCCGAGGAATCGCCCACCCTCCCCAGCCTTCGGCGGGAGGTGCCCCCAGCGCGAGCAGCCCACCACCCGGGACCCGGGAACGTTCGCCCCCACACGGGGTCGGACCTCCCGGACGATGGGGCTGGTCGCGCCCACGCGACCGAGCCGCACATGTCCACAGCCCCGCGCCCCTGGGGGTGCCACTAACCTGAGTGCATGACGTGGCCGGGGAACGAGTTGGAGCAGGTGCTGCAGGCATCCGTGGGGGAGCCGGGCGCCACGCCCCGGGTCATGGAGGTGCTGGCGCGGAGCCACGTCTGGCTGCCGCTGCCCGGCGGGCCGACCCAGGACGGCATCACCCTCGATCTGCCCACGACCGAGCTCGCGGGCAAGCCCTACGTCCCCGTCTTCAGCTCGGAGGAGCAACTGCACGCCGTCGCCGGGGCGGCCATGTCCTACGCCATCGCCCCGGTCCGCGAGTTGGCCCGCGGCCTGCCCCCGGGGGTGGGGATAGCGGTCAACCCGGAGGGGACCGTCGGCATCCCCGTCCCCGCCGAGGGCGTGCCCGACCTCTGCGTGGGCGAGCCCGCCCAGGTCGGGCTGCGCGAGCCCGAGCCGGAGGCGGAGCCGGGGGAGTTCCTCGGACAGGCCGCAGGCGAACTGTCCCTACTGCCGCACGTTCTGACGGCCCGTCGGGCGCTCGTCCAGGTCGAGGGGGACCCGGAGAAGCTGTTCGTGGGCGTCCAGCTGTCCAGCCTGCAGCAGGCCGACCAGGAGGCCGTGCACCTCGCGCTCGGACGGGCGCTGCACGCCGCCCCCGTGCCGTGGCCGGTCTCCGTCGTGCTGCTGGACGTGGCGCAGGACACGCTCGCGGCGTGGATGCTGGCGAGCGTGACCCCCTTCTACGACCGCAGTGAACGGCTAGGCTGACCGTTCGTCAGCAGCAGCGGAACGATCCGACAGATCCGGTGGGGGAGAGAGTGAGCGCGATCGAGCAGGCGCTGGCGCACGTCGCTCCGGGGCAGCCGGAGCGGTACGAGGCGCTGCTGCACGCGCTCGCCGAGGGCCAGGTCTGGATGCTGCTGTGGCACGGCACCCCCGGCAGTCCGGACGCCCAGTACGGCTCCATGGACGTCGGCGGCCACGGCTACGCCCCCTGCGTCACCTCCGAGGCCCAGTTGCAGGCGTCGGGCTGGCCGCGGGCCCATGTCGTGGGCCAGGGACGGGAGATCGCGGCGGCGCTGTACCGGGAGCGGTGGGGGCTGTGGCTCAATCCGCACCAGCCCGGCGGCGGGCTCGGGGTGCCGTGGGCGGACCTGCGCCGGATCGCGGGCGGACTGGACCGGCTCCCGGCCGGGCCGCTGACCATCACCGAACCGGAGGCTGCCGGGATCGTGGCGGATGCCTTCTACGCCCGACTTGCCCAGGCTGCGCATGCTACACCCGTGATTCAGGCACTTCGTCGGGCCTGGGTACAACCGGCCTTCGGTGAGCCGTATCTGACGATCGGTCTGGATCTGTTCGACTCGTCCCCGGCCGCGGTCGAAGCGGTGCGCCGGATGATGGAGCACGCGCTCCCGGCCGCCCCGGAGGGCGTCGCCGTGTCCACCGTCGCGATGGCCGACCCCTACGACTCGGTGGCGCTCTGGCTTCAGGCGCGGACCGTCCCCTTCTTCGACAGGGGTGTTTCCGGAGGCGTCTCCGGCTACGGGTATCCGCACCCGATTCAGGGCTGATGTCCGCTTTGCCCCCCGGGGTGTCACTGTCCTCAGTGGTGTCACTCATGCCGCTGACCAGCGGGGATGCACTCTACCCGCGTTGATCGCCACGCTCCGTGTTTGCGTAACAGGCATGTGAAACGGCGTATTCGCTGGTCACGGGCGTGCATCAGGACAGATCACGGTGCGGAAACGATTACCGGCCGGGTCTTCCGAACGGGCCTGAGCTTATTGAAGAGTGGCGCACCGGAGACGCCGGCGCCGCACCAGGCGCGGCCTCCTCGGCACAGTTGCGACACCACGCACCGCCCGCACCATCTGCTCCACCCAGCACCACTTCTCACGCACCGTCAGGTGACGGTGCGTGACCGCTCTCTCGTTCCACAGCACTTGGCACCATCAGTGAACTGCGACCGGACCTTTGGCCGGTCGGCCGGGCACCGTGTGCCGGTCACCACCGGCTTGGGGGTCTTGACCACATGACAGCTCCACTCCACGACTCCGGTACCGCGACACTGGAGGTCCCTGCCGACCAGGCCGCCGCCGCGCCGGCGAAGATCATCGGCCGTTCGCCGGGACGCATCGCCTGGGAGCGCCTGAAGAAGGACAAAGTCGCGCTCGCCGGCGGTGTCGTCGTCGTGCTGCTGATCCTGGTGGGTGTGCTGGCCCCGGTGCTGACGGGCATCCTCGGGGTCACGCCGAACGACACCCACACCGACCTGCTGGACAAGAGCCTGGGTATCGGAACCCCGGCCGGTTCCTTCGGCGGTGTGAGCAGCTCGCACATCTTCGGCGTCGACCCGGTCTTCGGCCACGACATCTTCGCCCGCATCGTCTACGGCGCCCAGGTCTCCCTGCTGGTGGCCTTCGGCGCGGCGCTGCTCGCGGTCATCATCGGGGTCCTGCTCGGCATGGCTGCCGGCTTCTTCGGCGGCTGGGTGGACTCGGCGATCAGTCGCACCATGGACATCCTGCTGGCCTTCCCGCAGTTGCTCTTCTCCATCGCGCTGGTCTCGGTGCTCCCGGACAAGCTGTTCGGCCTGAGCGGCTCGGCCCCGCGCATCATGGTCCTGATCTTCGTCATCGGCTTCTTCGGCTGGCCCTACATCGGCCGCATCGTCCGCGGCCAGACCCTCTCGCTGCGTGAGCGCGAGTTCATCGAGGCCGCTCGCAGCCTCGGGGCGGGCCGGGTGACCATCCTGCTGAAGGAGCTGCTGCCGAACCTGGTGGCGCCGATCCTCGTCTACACGACGCTGATGATCCCCACCAACATCCTCAACGAGGCGGCACTGAGCTTCCTCGGTGTGGGTGTGAAGCCGCCGACCCCGTCGTGGGGGCAGATGCTCTCCGACTCGGTGCAGTACTACACGATCGACCCGACCTACATGGTCATCCCGGGTCTCGCGATCTTCATTACGGTGCTGTCCTTCAACCTCTTCGGTGACGGACTCCGGGACGCACTCGATCCCAAGGGCAACTAGCTCATCCCTCGCGCCCCGGCGCGAACGCAACAAAGACTGCCAGCACCCGCCCGGGGCTGGGCTCTCTCGGAGGTTGACACTCAGTGAATACGCGCAAGAAGGCACTTGCGGCCGTGAGCCTCGTCGGGGTCATGGCCCTGACGGCGGCCTGCGGCGGTTCCAAGAACCACGGCACCAGCAGCGACAGCAAGGGCGGTTCCAGCTTCAACGCTGTGGCCACCTCGATCGTGAACCCTTCGGACAAGAAGGGTGGCACGCTCAACCTCTGGGGCTCTCAGGACGTCGACTTCCTCGACACCGCGCGGGCCTACTACGCCTTCGCCTGGGACCTGCAGGGCCTCTACGCCCGCACGCTGGTCGCCTACCCGAGCAAGCCGGGCAAGGACGGCCTGCAGCTGCAGCCCGACCTGGCTGCCTCCATGCCGACGGTCAGCGCCGACGGCCTCACCTACACCTTCAAGCTGAAGAGCGGCCTGAAGTTCGACGACGGCAAGCCGATCACGTCGAAGGACATCAAGTACGGCATCGAGCGCGTCTTCGCGCAGGACCTCCTGCCCGGCGGCCCGACCTACCTGATCGACGACCTGGACGAGGGCCAGAAGTACCCCGGCCCGTACAAGGACAAGTCCCCTGAGGGCCTCAAGTCCGTCCAGACCCCGGACGACAGCACGATCGTCTTCACGCTGAAGCAGCCCAACTCGGACTTCCTGTACCACCTGGCGATGGGTTCCGCCTCGCCGGTCGAGCAGTCCCGCGACACCGGTGCCGACGCCTACAACAAGGCCCCCGTCTCCAGCGGTCCGTACAAGGTCGCCTCCTACGTGCCGAACAAGTCCATCAAGTTCGTGCGCAACCCCTACTGGGACCAGTCGACCGACACCCTGCGCAAGGCGCTGCCGGACGCGGTCAACGTCACCATCACCACCAACGCCGACGACCTGGACAGCCGACTGCTGGCCGGCACCGCGGACCTCGACATCGGCCAGGCCGGTGTGCAGACGGCCGCTCAGGCGAAGATCCTGACCGACCCGAAGCTGAAGGCGTACGCGGACGACGTCCCGTCGATGACGATCCGCTACATCTCCATCCAGACCAAGGTCGCGCCGTTCGACAACATCCACTGCCGCAAGGCCGTGATCTACGCGGCCAACGGCACGGACCTGCAGACCGCCCGTGGCGGCCAGTGGGCCGGCAAGCTCGCCACCAACATGCTGCCCCCGGGCGTGCTGGGTGCCGACAACTACGACCCGTACAACCTCGCTGCCGGCCAGTCGCAGATCGACAAGGCGAAGCAGGAGCTGGCCGCGTGCGGCAAGCCGAACGGCTTCTCCACCAACATCGCGGTCCGCAACAACCGTCAGAAGGAGGTCAAGGAGGCCGAGCAGCTGCAGGCCGCCCTGGCCAAGGTCGGCATCAAGCTGAACCTGTACCAGTACGACGGCGCCCAGTCCGCGTCCACCGTCGGTGCGCCGGCTGTCATGCACCAGAAGCAGCTGGGTCTGAACGTCTTCGGCTGGGGTGCCGACTACCCGACCGCTCCGGGCTTCCTGGGTGTGCTGGTCGACGGCAACCAGATCCTGCCGGCCGGCAACAACAACTACACCGAGGTCAACGACCCGGAGATCCAGTCCTGGATCGCCGACGCGAAGAAGGCCACCGACCCGAACGTGGTGGCGGCCGACTACACCAAGATCAACCACAAGGTCATGGACCTGGCCCTGTACCTGCCGGTCGTCGTCGACCAGTCGCTGAACTACTACAACCCGCGACTGACCAACGTCACCTTCTCGCAGGCCCTGGGCATGATCGACTTCAAGGCGCTCGGCGTCTCCGACGGCAAGTGATTCCCAGCCGTCTCACCTGTAAACACAGCTAGACCGAAGGGCAGGTGAAGGCGGGCAGGGTCCGCCCGCCGCTCCCCACAGGGGGCGGCGGGCGGACCCCCGCCAGCCGAGCGCAGTGCTCCTGTACATCGTCCGACGACTCCTCAACATGGTCGTCATGCTCGTGGTGATCGCCGCGATCACCTACGGCATCTTCTTCCTGGTTCCCGTGCTCACCGGCCAGGACCCAGTGATGCTCTACGTGGGCAAGAACGCCAACCCGGCGGCCATCGAGGGCCTGCGCATCAAGCTGGGGTTCAACCACCCCGTCTACGTGCAGTTCTGGGACTACCTCAAGGGTCTGGTGGTCGGCCGCGACTACCCCAACGGCCGTAGTGTGACGCACTGCCCTGCGCCCTGCCTCGGCCTGTCCACCCAGAACGACTCCCCGGTGTGGAACATCCTCACCGGCGCCTTCCCGGTGACCCTGTCGCTCGCCGGCGGCGCGGCCGTCATCTGGCTCGTCCTGGGGGTCGGCACCGGCATCCTGTCCGCGCTGCGCAAGCGCTCCGTGCTGGACCGCGTCACCATGGTCACCGCCCTGGCGGGCGTCTCCCTCCCGGTGTACTTCACCGGCCTGGTGACCTCGGCGATCTTCATCTACAACCTCGGCTGGCTGCCCGAGTCCTCGGACGTCAGCTTCGGCGACGATCCGGTGGCCTGGTTCCAGAACATGCTGCTGCCGTGGATCACCCTGGCGTTCCTCTTCGCCGCCACCTACGCCCGACTCACCCGCGCCACCATGCTGGACGTCATGGGTGAGGACTACATCCGTACCGCTCGGGCCAAGGGACTGAGCGAGGGGACCGTGGTCGGCAAGCACGCGCTGCGGTCCACGCTGACCCCGATCCTCACCGTCTTCGGTATGGACCTGGGCGGCCTGCTCGGCGGCGCCGTGCTCACCGAGAACGTGTTCAACCTGAAGGGACTCGGCTTCCAGGCCCTGCTCGGCATCCAGCGCAACGACCTGCCGATGATCATGGGTGTCACCCTGTTCGCCGCGTTCTTCATCGTGCTGGCCAACTTGATCGTGGACCTGCTCTACGCGGCCATCGACCCCCGAGTGAGGCTTGCATGACCACCCCTGAGACTTCCAAGACCACGGAGCCTTCGGCCTCCGCCGTCACGGTCGGACCGGGCGCCCCCGAGGACTTCCTGACGGTCCGTGACCTCAAGGTGCACTTCCCGACCGACGACGGTCTGGTCAAGTCCGTGGACGGGCTGAGCTTCACCCTGGCCAAGGGCAAGACCCTGGGCATCGTGGGCGAGTCCGGCTCGGGCAAGTCGGTGACCTCGCTGTCGATCATGGGCCTGCACCGAAACGCCGGCAAGAAGCGCGGGCCGCGCATCAGCGGCGAGATCTGGCTGGACGGCCAGGAGCTCGTCAGTGCCAAGCCGGACGAGGTGCGCAAGCTCCGGGGCCAGAAGATGGCGATGATCTTCCAGGACCCGCTGACCGCGATGCACCCCTTCTACACGGTCGGCCAGCAGATCATCGAGGGCTACAAGCAGCACCACCCGGGCGCCTCCAAGCAGCAGGCCCGCAGCCACGCGATCCAGCTGCTGGACCGCGTGGGCATCCCGCAGCCGGACAAGCGGGTGGACATGCACCCGCACGAGTTCTCCGGCGGTATGCGCCAGCGCGCCATGATCGCGATGGCGCTGGCCAACGACCCCTCACTGCTGATCGCCGACGAGCCGACCACCGCGCTCGACGTCACCGTCCAGGCGCAGATCCTGGACCTGATCCGGGACCTGCAGCAGGAGTTCGGCTCCTCGGTGATCATCATCACCCACGACCTGGGCGTGGTGGCCGAGTTGGCCGACGACATCCTGGTCATGTACGGCGGCAAGTGCGTCGAGAAGGGCCCGGCCGACGAGATCTTCTCCGCCCCGCAGCACCCCTACACCTGGGGCCTGCTCGGCTCGATGCCGCGCATCGACCGCGAGCTGCAGGAGCGGCTGATCCCGGTCCAGGGCAACCCGCCCTCCCTGATCAACCTGCCGAACGGCTGCGCCTTCCACCCGCGCTGCCCGTTCGCGGACCGCACCGAGGGCCGGTCGCAGAGCGAGGTGCCGCAGCTCACCGAGGTGGGCCCGCAGCACCTGGCGGCCTGCCACATGAGCAAGGAACTGCGCACCGAGATCTTCACCGAGGAGATCGCTCCCCGGCTCTAGCCGGCACGAGTCGAGGAGAGAACAACCATGGCTGACGTCACGAAGACCGAGAAGAAGATCCCGGAGCCCGCGGCGGCGCCCGCGGACGAGCGGGAGCCCCTGCTCCAGGTCGAGGGGCTGGTCAAGCACTTCCCGATCAAGAAGGGTCTGCTGCAGCGCCAGGTCGGCGCGGTGCAGGCCGTCGACGGGCTGACCTTCGACGTCAAGGCCGGCGAGACGCTGGGCGTGGTCGGCGAGTCCGGCTGCGGCAAGTCCACCATGGGCCGGCTGATCACCCGCCTGCTGGAGCCGACCGGCGGGAAGATCACCTTCGAGGGCACGGACATCACGCATCTGAACACCGCTCAGATGCGGCCGCTGCGCCGTGACATCCAGATGATCTTCCAGGACCCGTACTCCTCCCTCAACCCGCGGCACACGGTCGGCACCATCGTCGGCGCCCCGTTCCGGCTGCAGGGCATCAAGACGGAGAACGGCATCAAGGCCGCCGTACAGGATCTGCTGGAGCTGTGCGGCCTCAACCCGGAGCACTACAACCGCTACCCGCACGAGTTCTCCGGCGGACAGCGCCAGCGCATCGGCATCGCCCGGGCGCTCGCCCTGCGGCCGAAGATGATCGTCGCCGACGAGCCGGTGTCCGCGCTCGACGTGTCGATCCAGGCGCAGGTCGTCAACCTGCTGGACGACCTGCAGTCCGAGCTCGGCCTGACCTACGTCGTCATCGCGCACGACCTCTCGGTCGTCCGGCACGTCTCGGACCGCGTCGCGGTGATGTACCTGGGCAAGATCGTCGAGCTGGCGGACCGCGACTCGCTCTACAAGTCGCCCCGCCACCCGTACACCAAGGCCCTGATGTCGGCCGTCCCGGTGCCCGACACGGCGCGCAAGCAGCAGCGCGAGCGCATCCTGCTCACCGGTGACGTGCCGTCACCGATCAACCCGCCCACGGGCTGCCGCTTCCGCACCCGCTGCTGGAAGGCGCAGGACGTCTGCGCGACGGAGGAGCCCAAACTGGTCGCCCAGAAGGCCGGGCACCTGGCGGCCTGCCACTTCCCTGAGGAAGCGGCGGAGTAGGCCGGAGGGCCACGTTCCGGTCCGGTGCGGGGTCACGTCGACTTTTCGGATAGAAAGGTCGGCGTGACCTCGCAGCTTTTCGACCCGCACCTCCAGGAGGTGCTGGACCTGGTCGGCATCTTCATCTTCGCCCTCTCGGGCGGACTGCTGGCCGTCCGGAAGAACCTGGACATCTTCGGCATCGCGGTGCTCGCCGAGGCCACGGCGCTCGGCGGCGGTGTCATCCGCGACGTCCTGATCGGCGCCGTGCCGCCGGCAGCCTTCGCCGACCAGATCTACTTCCTGACGCCGCTGGCGGCGGCCGTGGTCGTCTTCTTCCTGCACCCCGAGGTCGCCCGGATCAACTGGTCGGTGCAGACGCTGGACGCGGCCGGTCTGGGACTGTTCTGCGTCACCGGCACCGCCAAGGCCCATGACTACGGACTGGGGTCCGTGGCCTCCATCGCCCTCGGCATGATCACCGCTGCGGGCGGTGGCGTGATCCGCGACGTGCTCGCCAACGAGCTTCCCTCGCTGCTGCGTTGGGACCGGGCGCTGTACGCCGTCCCGGCGCTGGTCGGCTCGGCGATCGTCGCGGGACTGATTGCCGGCGGCAGGCTCAACGCCACCACGGGCACGCTCGCGGCCATGGCCGCGTTCGCGATCCGCATGCTGGCGCTCCGCTACGACTGGCGCGCGCCCCGCGCCTGGCAGCGCAGCAGCTCCCGCGCCGAGGAGTGAGCCGAGGAGTGAACAGCACCCCGTCAGGGGTTCCCGCCGTACTCCAGGGACACGGCGTCGGCGGTGGCGAGGAGGTCGGGGACGAGGCGGCGCAGCGCGGTCAGCGGGGCGACCACCGTCGGCGCCGAGAGGCTGCACGCGGCGATCACCGTTCCGTCCGTCGACCGGATCGGCGCGGCCACGCAGCTGATGGTCTCCTCGTACTCGCCCCTGTCCATCGCCCACCCCTGGTCGCGGACCGTCTCCAGTTCCGCCAGCAGCGCCTCCGGAGTGCGCAGCGACCTCGGGGTGTAGGCGGGGTACTCCAGCGACTCCGCGACCTCGCGCCGGTGCGCGTCCGGCAGTCCCGCCAGCAGGACCTTGCCGACCGCGGAGGCGGTCAGCGGGGCGCGCTTGCCGATGCGCGAGTACATCCGCACGGGGTAGCGGCTCTCCAGCTTGTCCACGTACGTCACTTCGCCGTCCTCGTAGACGGCCAGGTGCACCGTGTGCCCGCAGCGCTCGTTGAGCGCGGCCAGGTGAGGGGCCGCCACCTCGCGGACGTCGATGCTCTCCAGGGCCAGCTGGGCCAGCGTGAACAGCCGTCCGCCGAGCCGGTAGCGGTAGTCGCGCTGGCGGTGGACGAAGCCGTGCTGCTCCAGCGTCCGCAGCAGCCGCAGGGCCGTGGACTTGTGCACGCCCAGCCGGGAGGCCGCCTGGTCGAGCGTGGTCGGACCGTCCGCGAGCGCGGACAGCACCGTGAGTGCCCGATCCACCGATTGCGACACCGGCCCGCCCCCCTTGGCGAATCCAGTCAACTGACTGAGCGTGGCCGGATCCTAGGGACGCCGTTGCGCCCTGTGCAATGGGGGACGCACCCGGTGCGCGGCAGAGTTGCCGAATCGATGCCAATAGACTGGGGCCGCCATGACCTACCTTGACCACGCGGCGACCACTCCGATGCTGCCGGAGGCGGTCCGGGCGATGACCGAGCAACTCGGCAGCACCGGCAACGCCTCAGCCCTGCACGGCTCGGGACGGCGGGCGCGGCGCGTGGTGGAGGAGTCGCGTGAGGCCGTCGCCGCCGCGCTCGGCGCCCGGCCCAGCGAGATCGTGCTGACCGGCGGCGGCACCGAGTCGGACAACCTGGCGGTCAAGGGCCTCTACTGGGCGCGCCGCGACGCCGACCCGGCACGGCGCCGGATCCTGTGCAGCCCGGTGGAGCACCACGCCGTGCTCGACGCCGTGCACTGGCTGGCCGACCACGAGGGTGCGCAGGTGGACTGGCTGCCCGTCGACTCCGTCGGCCGGGTCCACCCCGAGGCACTGCGGGAGGCGCTGGCGGCCGACCCGGACTCGGCGGCGCTGGTCTCCGTGATGTGGGCCAACAACGAAGTGGGCACCGTCCAGCCGATTCGCGAACTGGCGGCGGTGGCACAGGAGTTCGGCGTCCCGATGCATGCGGACGCGGTCCAGGCCTTCGGGCAGCTGCCGCTCTCCTTCGCCGACTCCGGCCTGGACGCGCTGTCGGTCACCGGCCACAAGGTCGGCGGCCCCTACGGCATCGGCGCCCTGGTGCTCGCGCGCAGCGCCGCCCCCACCCCGCTGCTGCACGGCGGCGGCCAGGAACGCGACGTGCGCAGCGGCACGCTGGACGTCCCGGCCGCGGCGGGTTTCGCGGCGGCGGCGCAGCTCGCGGCGGAGCGGCAGCCCCGGTTCGCCAGGGAGGTCGGGGAGTTGAGGGACCGTCTGGTCGCGGCCGTGCGGGAGGCGGTCCCGGACGCCATCCTCAACGGTGACCCCGACCCGGCGGGGCGGCTGCCGGCCAACGCGCACTTCTCCTTCCCGGGGTGCGAGGGGGACGCGCTGCTGATGCTGCTCGACGCCCGGGGCATCGAGTGCTCGACGGGCTCGGCCTGCTCGGCGGGTGTGCCGCAGCCGAGCCACGTCCTGCTGGCCATGGGCGTCGAGCCCGACCTGGCCCGGGCGTCGCTGCGGTTCTCCCTGGGGCACACCAGTTCCGCGGCGGACGTCCAGGCCCTGGCCGACGCCATCGCCCCCGTCGTCGACCGCGCGAAGCTCGCCGGGCTCTCCTCACGGCGATGACCCCCGCAGGGGCGCGGGGCTGGGGACGTGTGGGGCTCCGCCGCGTGGGCGCGGGCAACCCACCACCCGCGGAGGTCCGACTCCATCTGCGGGACGAACCTCCGCGGGTGGTGCGTTGCTCGCGCAGTTCCCCGCGCCCCTGGGGGGACTGCCGGGTTGCTCGCGTGCGGAGTCCTCGCGCCCCTGAGGGGGTTGCCCGGGTCGGTCGCGTGCCGAATCCCGCGCCCTGAGTCGGTGGGGGCTCGCGTAGGCTGGTAGGCACTATGTCTCTCCGCATCCTTGCCGCCATGTCCGGCGGTGTCGATTCCGCCGTCGCCGCCGCGCGGGCCGCTGAGGCCGGGCACGATGTGACGGGCGTTCACCTCGCCCTGTCCAGCAACCCGCAGTCCTTCCGCACCGGCGCCCGCGGCTGCTGCACGCTGGAGGACTCCCGCGACGCCCGCCGCGCCGCCGACGTCATCGGCATCCCGTTCTACGTCTGGGACCTCGCCGACCGCTTCCGCGAGGACGTCATCGACGACTTCGTCGCCGAGTACGCCGCCGGGCGCACGCCCAATCCCTGCCTGCGCTGCAACGAGAAGATCAAGTTCGCCGCGCTGCTCGACAAGGCGATCGCCCTCGGCTTCGACGCCGTCTGCACCGGCCACTACGCCCGGATCATCGACGGCGAGCTGCACCGGGCCGTCGATCCCGCCAAGGACCAGTCCTACGTGCTCGGCGTCCTCGACGCCGAGCAGCTCGCGCACTCCTACTTCCCCCTCGGCGACACCACCAAGGACGGCATCCGCGCCGAGGCCGAGCGCCGCGGCCTCGCCGTCGCGCGAAAGCCCGACTCGCACGACATCTGCTTCATCGCCGACGGGGACACCCAGGGCTTCCTTGAGCGGCGGCTCGGGAAGACCCCCGGCGAGATCGTGGACGTGGACGGCACGGTGCTCGGTGAGCACACCGGCGCCTACGGCTTCACCATCGGCCAGCGCAAGGGCCTGCGGATCGGCCGCCCGGCCCCCGACGGCAAGCCGCGCTACGTGCTGGACATCTCGCCGGTGAACAACACGGTCACCGTCGGCCCGGTCGAGGCGCTCGACGTCACCGGGCTGACCGGCATCAACTCCCGTTGGTGCGGCGGCACTCCGCCGATCGGGACCGCCCGGTACACCGCGCAGCTGCGCGCGCACGGCGAGGACGTCCCGGTCACCGCGGAGATCACCGCCGACGGCGGGCTCAGCGTCCGTTTCGACGAGCCGCAGCGCGGGATCGCCCCCGGCCAGGCCGTCGTCCTCTACGACGGCACCCGGGTCGTCGGCTCCGCGACCATCGCCACGACGGAGCGGGCCTCCGTCGGGGTGTGATTGCATGACCGGGTGAACATCACCGTCTTCTGCTCCGCCTACAGTCTCGACGAGCGCTACACCGAGCCCGCGCGCAAGTTCGCGCGGCTGGTCGGGGAGCGCGGGCACACCCTCGTGTGGGGCGGCTCCGACGCGGGGCTGATGGGCCTGCTCGCGGACGAGGTGAAGGCGGCGGGCGGGCGACTGGTGGGGGTGTCCGTGGCGTTCCTCGCGCACAAGTCGTACCAGGGCGCCGACGAGTTGGTGACCGCGGTCGACCTGCCGCGCCGCAAGGCCGAGCTGCTGGAGCGCGGGGACGCGCTCGTCGTCCTGGTCGGCGGCCTGGGCACGCTGGACGAGATCACCGAGGTGCTCGAGCTCAAGAAGCACGGCCACCACGAGAAGCCCGTCGTCGTGCTGGACACCGACGGCTTCTACGACGGCCTGCGCAGCCAGCTGCGCCGCATGGACGCCGAGGGCTTCCTGCCGCGACCGCTGGACGAGTTGGTCTTCTTCACGGACGAGGCCGAGCAGGCCCTGGCCTACCTCGGCGGCTGAGGCGGCTGGGACGCCTGCGGTGACTGCCGCCGTTGCCGGGCCAGACGGCGTGACTCCGACTCCAGCTCCTCCGGCGTGGGATAGGGCGCGTCCGGCTCCGCGCGCGGGGCGTGCGGGAGCTGTGCCGGGATCGGAGCGCTGACCGGCTCGCCCGGCTGGCGCTGCAGCAGCAGACCCAGGCCCTCGCGGGTGGCGGCCACCAGTGCCCGTCGACCCTCCGCCAACTCCGCGCCGTCACCGACGAGATGGGTGTTCCAGCCGCCCTTGTCACGGACGGCGAGGAAGCGCCAGGCGCCCTCGCGGTGCCGTGCCGGCAGCGTCCCGTCCGGCAGCGGCCGCACCTCGATGTCCGCCACCAGCAGCATCTCCCGCTTGACCGGGATGGCGGCCAGCACCTGACGGCCCATCATGGCCGCGGCGAAGGAGGGCGCGGCGAGGTACGAGACGCTGCGGCTGCGGGTCCGGGCCTCGGGGTGGGCACGGCGCAGCGCGTCGTAGACGGTGCGCGAGTAGTCGTCGTCGAACAGCCGCAGGACCGCGCGCAGGTCGGGGCGGTGCTCGCGGGCGTACAGCACCGCTTCCAGGTTGGCGCTGTCGTCGCTGGTCAGCGCCATCAGCGCGGAGCAGCGGGCGACCCGTGCGGCGCGGTAGGCGCTGAAGCGGGCGAACTCCCCGATGACGACCGGGATGTTGCGCTCCCGCGCCCGGCTCAGTCCGTCGGCCTGCGGGTCGCGCTCGACCACGACGACCGGGACGCGCAGGTCGTCCAGGCGGGTCATCACGCGGGTGCCGACCTTGCCCAGGCCGACGATGACGACGTGCCCGGAGAAGGTGCGCGGCACCCGGCGCAGGCGGGGGCCGTAGCGCAGGGTGCCCAGGTTCTCCAGCACCAGCGCGACCACCACGCCGAGGACGACGACGCCGGTGAAGATGGTCAGCAGCTGCAGCACCTGCCGGGCGGCGGAGCCGTCCTCCGCCGGGTTGCCCGCCGCGCCCAGGTCGAGCAGCACCAGCAGCAGCGACCGGAGCGGCGGCGTGCCGGTGGCCTCCCAGGTGGCCAGGGTCAGCGCGATCACCAGGCCGAGCAGGCTGAGCGCCGCGAGCTGGAGCCGGCGTGAGAAGACCGTGCGCAGCACGGCGATCGCCCGCCGCCCGCGGGCGGGCGGCGGAGCGCCGGGATCGTGGCGCAGCCTGATCACCGTCACGTCCGCGCGGGACGCGGGCGGTGTGTCGACGGGCAGCAGGTTGCTGTCCTGCTCGGTGAGCAGCGCGAGGCGGACGCCGTTGCGCTCGCGGTCGTCGGGCTCGTCCACCTGGAAGACGGAGAGGGTGCCCCCGTCGGCGGGGATGACCTGGCGGCGCTGGGGCAGCGCGGCGGAGACGAGGGCGGGCGCGGCCATGTCGGACGCGGACAGGACGGCGGTGGAACCGCCGCCGCCCAACTCCAGCAGCCGGCCCAGGCGCTTGCCCAGCCGCTGGTTGAACACACGCAGTACGAGCCGGAGTTGGGCGTTCAGGCCGCGAGCGAGCAGGGCGGTCTTCACGACCGCGGCGTCGTCGTCCATGACCACGGCGAAGGCGGTGGCCTCGGCGATCCCGGCGGCCTGCAGCGTGGTCTCGTCGGGCGCACGGCCCGCGATGACCCGGACGGTGTCGTCCTCCGTTGCCAGCGCGACGAGTTGGGGGCCGTGGCCGGAGCCGGGCTCCGGGACGATGAGGGTGATCCGCTCGCCGTAGAGGTGGATCAGCTCCAGGGCCAGACGGTGCGTCAGCGGGTCGTTGCCGCAGACGATCATGTGGCCGGAGTGAGGCGGCGTCGCCGGTGCAGTGGTCACGTCAGCCATGCTGCCGCAGGGGGACGGGTGTTGATCGTGATACTCATGAAGTCATGGGCACTCATCTCATCACCGGGGCAGGATCGGGCATCGGCGCGGCGGTCGCGGAGCGCCTCGCCGAGCGCGGCGAGGAACTGTGGCTGCTGGCCCGTGACGCCCGCCGGGCGGCGGAACTGCGCGAACGGTTCCCCGGCGCGCGGACGCTCGTGGGCGACCTGGCGGAGCCCGGCAAGCTGTCCTGGGCGTTCAGCCACCAGCCGCAGCCCGAGCGGCTCGACTCCCTGCTGCACGTGGCCGGGGTGGTGGAGCTGGGCCCGGTGGCGGACATGGGCGTCAAGGTCTGGCAGGACACGCTGAACGTGAACCTGCTGGCCCCCGCGGAGCTGACCCGGCTGCTGCTGCCCACGCTGCGGGTGAGCAAGGGGCATGTGGTCTTCGTGAACTCGGGGGCGGGCCTGAACGCCCATCCCGAGTGGGGTGTGTACGCGGCGTCGAAGTTCGGCCTGCGGGCGCTGGCGGACTCGCTGCGGGGAGAGGAACGGACGCATGGCGTCCGCGTGACGAGCGTGTACCCGGGGCGGACGGCGACGCCCATGCAGGCGAAGGTGCACGCCCAGGAGGGCAAGGAGTACGACGCCTCGGCCTGGATCGACCCCGGATCGGTCGCCACGGCGGTGCTGACGGCGATCGACCTCCCCCGCGACGCCGAGATCACCGACCTGACCGTGCGCCCCAGTTAGCCCCGTCAGGGGCGCGGGGAACTGCGCGACCAGCCCACCACTCGGGGAGGTCCGGCTCCATGTGCGGGACGGACCTCCCCGAGTGGTGTGTTGCCCGCGCAGTTCCCCGCGCCCCCAAGGTGTTGCCGGGTTGCTCCTATGCTTCAGGACGTGACGACGTTTTCGCAGTTCCCACAGCCTGAGGGGCCACCGGCCAGCGGGGTCGGGTCGATGCCCGGGACGGATGTCCGGGAAGCGGTGAAGACCGCCCTCGGCGCGATGGAGGGTTCGCTCGGGTTCCTGCCGGAGCTCCCCGCACGGGGGCCGGGGGCGGACATGATCGGGCGGGGCATGGGCCTGCTCGTCGAGCTCTTCGCGCGGGTGGAGCCCTCCGGCTGGCGCATCGGCGACCATCCGGGGCGGGACACCCGGCGGGCCCACGCCTACCTCCGCGAGGACCTGGACACCCTGGAGGAGTTCGCCCAGGAGTGGACCGGCCCGCTGAAGGTCCAGGCCGTCGGGCCGTGGACGCTCGCCGCGAGCGTCGAACTGCCGCGCGGCGAGAAGGCGCTGGCGGATCCCGGCGCGGTGCGCGACTTCTCCGCCTCCCTCGCCGAGGGGCTGCGCCTGCACCTCGCGGACGTGCGCAAGCGGGTGCCGGGCGCCTCCGGGATCGTCGTCCAGCTTGACGAGCCGTCACTTCCCGCCGTCCTTGCCGGGCAGGTGCGGACCGCCAGCGGCTGGCAGCGGCTGCGGGCGGTCGATCCCGGGGTCGCCCGCGAGAACCTGGCCGCCGTGATCGGCGCCGTGGACGCGCCCGTCGTCGTCCACTGCTGCGCGCCGGACGTGCCGATCGACCTGCTGCGCCGAGCCGGGGCGGCCGCGGTCTCCCTCGACTTCTCGCTCCTGACGGAGCGTAGCGACGACGCCGTCGGCGAGGGGGTGGAGTCCGGGCTGGTGCTGTTCGCCGGTGTCGTCCCGCCGCTTGAGCCGGGCTTGTCGGACCCTGCCGGTAGTGTCACCGGTGTCAGGACGTTGTGGCGCAGGCTGGGGCTCGATCCGGCCCTGCTCGCCCGGCACGTCGTGGTGACTCCGAGCTGCGGGCTGGCCGGGGCCTCCCCGGCGTACGCGCGGCGTGCCCTGCTACACAGCGTCACCGCGGCGAAGAGCCTTTCCGACAATCCCGAGTAGTCCTGAGTAGGGGGTCTTACGGTGACGGACCACGACGACGTGCGTGTGCGCCACGCGAAGCTGGCTCAGGAGATCGAGGAGCACCGCTTCCGCTACTACGTGAAGGACGCGCCCACCGTCAGCGACGCCGAATTCGACCGCCTGATGCGGGAGTTGGAGGCGATCGAGGAGGCCAACCCGGAGCTGCGCACGCCCGACTCGCCGACGCAGAAGGTGGGCGGCAGCTACTCCAACGAGTTCGCCGCGGTCACCCACCTGGAGCGGATGCTCAGCCTGGACAACGCCTTCAACGACGAGGAGTTGGACGCCTGGGCCGAGCGGGTCGAGAAGGAGCTGGCCGGCACCGGCTTCCACTACCTGTGCGAGCTCAAGATCGACGGCCTGGCCGTCGACCTGGTCTACCAGAACGGCCGCCTGGTTCGCGCCGCCACCCGCGGTGACGGCCGCGTCGGCGAGGACGTGACCGCAAACGTGCGCACCATCGGGGAGATCCCGCGCGAGCTGCGCGGCGACCAGGGGCACCCGGTGCCCGAGCTGGTCGAGGTGCGCGGCGAGGTCTACTTCCCCATCGAGGCCTTCGAGGAGCTGAACGCCGCCCGTGTCGCCGCGGGAGAGGACCCCTATGCCAACCCGCGGAACTCGGCGGCCGGTTCGCTGCGGCAGAAGGACCCGAGGATCACCGCCCAGCGGCCGCTGCACATGATCGTCCACGGTATCGGCGCCCGGCAGGGCTTCGACATCCAGCTCCAGTCGCAGGCCTACGAGCTGCTGCACGCCTGGGGTCTGCCCACCGCCCGGCACAACGCCGTGGTCTCCACGCTGGCCGAGGTCAAGGCGTTCATCAAGCGCTTCGGGGAGCAGCGGCACAGCGTCGAGCACGAGATCGACGGCGTGGTCGTCAAGGTGGACGAGATCGCCCTGCAGGGGCGCCTCGGGGCCACGTCGCGGGCGCCGCGCTGGGCCATCGCGTGGAAGTACCCGCCGGAGGAGGTCAACACCAAGCTGCTGGACATCCGGGTCAACGTCGGCCGCACCGGCCGGTGCACGCCGTACGCGGTGATGGAGCCGGTCAAGGTGGCCGGATCCGAGGTCGAGTACGCCACCCTGCACAACCAGGACGTGGTCAAGGCCAAGGGCGTGCTGATCGGCGACACCGTGGTGCTGCGCAAGGCCGGTGACGTGATCCCGGAGATCCTCGGCCCGGTGGTGGACCTGCGCGACGGCAGCGAGCGCGAGTTCGTGATGCCCAGTCACTGCCCGGAGTGCGGCAGCGAGTTGCGGCCGATGGCGGAGGGGGACATCGACCTGCGCTGCCCCAACGCCCGCTCCTGCCCGGCGCAGATCCGCGAGCGGGTCTACTACCTGGCGGGCCGCGAGGCGCTGGACATCGAGGGTTTCGGCTATGTCGCCGCCACCGCGCTCACCCAGCCGCTGGAGCCGGCCGACCCGCCGCTGGTCAACGAGGGCGGTCTGTTCGACCTGCGGTTGGCGGAGCTGCTGCCGATCCGCTCGGTGGTGCGGGACCAGGACACCGGCCTGCCCAAGCACGATCCGAAGACCGGCGAGGAGAAGGTGGTCACCTTCTTCGCCAACCAGAAGGGCGAGGCGAAGAAGAACACGCTGCTGATGCTCGACAACATCCAGGCGGCCAAGGAGCGGCCGCTCTGGCGGATCATCAACGGGCTGTCGATCCGCCATGTCGGCCCGGTCGCGGCCCGTGCCCTGGCCCAGGAGTTCCGCGACCTGGACCGGATCGCCGCGGCCTCGGAGGAGGAGCTGGCGGCCACGGAGGGCGTCGGCCCGACCATCGCGAAGGCCATCATCGACTGGTTCGCCGAGGACTGGCACCGCGAGATCGTCGAGAAGTGGCGGGCCGCCGGCGTGCGGTTCGTGGAGGAGTCGGCGGGGGAGGCCACCGGGCCGCGACCGCTTGAGGGCCTGACCGTGGTCGTCACCGGCACGCTCAGCGGGTACACCCGCGACGGCGCGAAGGAGGCGCTGACCGAGCGCGGCGCCAAGGTGACCGGCTCGGTGTCGAAGAAGACCGACTTCGTCGTCGTGGGCGACAACCCCGGTTCCAAGTACGACAAGGCCATCCAGCTCAAGGTCCCGGTCCTGGACGACGACGGCTTCGCCGTGCTGTTGGAGCAGGGCCCGGACGCGGCGCGGGAGGTGGCGGAGATCGGGGCCTGAGCACGGGACTCGGGGCCCGGGCCGTTGGAACGGGGCAGGGGACAGCCGCTCCACAACTGACGGGTCGTTATCTCACTTAACGCCATGGGCAATTCCGGCATAGTCGGAACAATGCGGATGGTTCGCCGTGAGAAAGGACACCTCTCGGTTACAACCAGTCCCAAGTTCCTCCCCAGCCGGGAGACCCCGGCCTACGCTGGGCATCACGCTCGGTGTCCGCCGGGTGAGCGGGGACTGATTGGGAACACCCATGGAGCGCACGCCCAGGGCCGCTGTGTTGAGCGGAGTGCTGGTGGCCGGCGCCGCGGCGTTGGTGCCGCTCGCCCTGCTCACGGCCAGTCAGCAGCCTTGGCTGCTGCCGCTGTTCCTGGCGCCGATGGCCGTGCTGTTCACCGCCTGGCGGATGTCCCGGGGCTGGCGCCGGGACCAGGTGACCGACCTGTTGACCGGGCTGCCGAACCGGGACGCGCTGCGCCAGGCCGCCGCCGACGCGATCGGCCGGCCGGGCGGGGTGGCGCTGATCCTGCTGGACCTCGACCGCTTCCGCTCCCTCAACGACACGCTGGGCCATGACGCCGGAGACCGGCTGCTGGCCCAGGTGGGCGTCCGGCTGCAACGGACCGTCAGCGCCCCGGGCGCCGTGGTGGCCCGGATGGGCGGCGACGAGTTCGCGGTGCTGCTGCCCGGCCCGCCCCGGGACGTCGCCCGCGTCGCGCGGGCGCTGAGCGCGGACCTGGCCATGCCGTTCCACCTGGACGGACTGCAACTGGTCATCGAGTCGAGCGCGGGTGTAGCGCTCCACCCGGAGCACGCCGAGGACGCGGAGGCCCTGCTGCGCCGCGCGGACGTTGCGATGGCGCACGCGCAGCGCAACCGGAGCGGGGTGGAGGTCTACCGGGCCGGGCAGGAGGAGGACACGCCGCTGCGGCTGGGTCTCCTCGGCGATCTGCGGCGCGCCCTGGACCTGGGCGAGGTGCAGCTGCACTACCAGCCGAAGGTGGCCTTCGACGGGCACGTGGTCGGGCTGGAGGCGCTGGTGCGCTGGGACCGCGCGGGTCGCGGACCGGTCAGCCCGGAGGAGTTCGTGGGGCTCGCCGAGTCGAGCGGGCTCATGCCGCATCTGACGGACTACGTCCTGGAGGCGGCGATCGCGCAGATCGCGGAGTGGCGCGCGGAGGGCATCGAGGTCCAGGTCGCCGTCAACGTCTCGCCTCGGGACGTCCTCCGTCCGGGTTTCGCGGCGGGGGTGGCGGACCGGCTGGCGCGCCATCAGGTACCGCCCGGAGCGCTGCAGTTGGAGATCACCGAGCGGCTGCTGCTGGAGGACGGACAGCTGGCCGCGGAGACGCTGGAGGAACTGCGCGGGCACGGGGTCGGCATGTCGCTCGACGACTTCGGCACCGGCTACTCGTCCCTGGTGCGGCTCCGCAGGCTGCCGGTCGGGGAGTTGAAGATCGACAGGTCCTTCGTCAGCAGGATGGTCGCGGACGACCACGACGCGGCGGTGGTGCGGTGCAGCGTGCAGTTGGCGCACTCGCTCGGGCTGACCGTCGTCGCGGAAGGCGTCGAGGACGACGAGACGTGGGAGGTCCTGCGGGGCCTCGGCTGCGACGCGGTCCAGGGCTGGCTGGTGTCCGCGGCGCTGCCGGCGAGTCAGGCGACGGACTGGCTGCGCTCGCACACCAGGCTGGCAGCCCCTCAGCAGGCGTTGGGGGTGCCTCCTGTCGTGGCGGCACCCCCGGCCGAAGGCTGGGGGAGCGCGGGGGAGGAACTGCGCGAGGAGCCGTGCGCGACGAAGAGCGTCGAACTCTGATTGCCGCGATGCTCGGGCCGTGCACGGTTGCTCGCGCGGTTCCTCGCGCCCCCGGCCGTGCTCGGCGGGGCGAAAACGGCTTGGGGACTGCCCATAGACTGGGCGGGACGAGACAGAACTAGCCCCCGAGGATTCCCGCATGCCTGGCATTACGCGCGAGGAGGTCGCCCACCTCGCCCGGCTGTCGCGGCTGGAGCTCAAGAGCGAAGAGCTGGACCACTTCGCCGAGCAGCTGAACGACATCGTGGAGGCGGTCGCCCGCGTCAGCGAGATCGCCGCCGAGGACGTCCCGCCGACCTCGCACCCGCTGCCGCTGACGAACGTCATGCGCGCCGACGAGGTGCGTCCGTCCCTGACGCCGGATCAGGTGCTCGCGGGCGCGCCCGCCGCCGAGGAGCAGCGCTTCCGGGTACCGCAGATCCTCGGGGAGGACTGAACCGCATGTCCGAGCTGATCAAGAAGACCGCGGCCGAGACGGCCGCAGCCGTCGCCGCCGGCGAGGTCTCCGCCGTCGAGGTCGCCCAGGCGCACCTGGACCGGATCGCCGCCGTGGACGAGAAGGTCAACGCCTTCCTGCACGTCGACACCGAGGGTGCGCTCGCCGCCGCCCGCGCGGTGGACGCCAAGCGCGCCGCTGGCGAGGAGCTCGGCCCGCTGGCCGGCGTCCCGCTCGCGCTCAAGGACGTGTTCACCACGCGGGGCGTGCCGACGACCGCCGGCTCGAAGATCCTCGAAGGCTGGATCCCGCCCTACGACGCGACTCTGACGCGCCGTCTGAAGGACGCCGGCATCGTCATCCTCGGCAAGACCAACATGGACGAGTTCGCCATGGGGTCCTCCACCGAGAACTCGGCCTACGGCCCCACCGGCAACCCGTGGGACCTGACCCGCATCCCGGGCGGCTCCGGTGGCGGTTCCGCCGCCGCGCTCGCCGCGTACGAGGCGCCGCTGGCCATCGGCACCGACACCGGCGGCTCGATCCGCCAGCCGGGCGCGGTGACCGGCACGGTCGGCGTGAAGCCGACCTACGGCACGGTCTCCCGCTACGGCCTGATCGCCTTCTCCTCCTCCCTGGACCAGGGCGGCCCCTGCGCCCGGACCGTCCTCGACGCCGCCCTGCTGCACGAGGCCATCGCCGGCCACGACCCGCTGGACTCGACCTCCATCGACGCGCCCGTGCGCCCGATGGTCGAGGCCGCCCGCCGGGCCGACGTCAAGGGCCTGCGGGTCGGCGTGGTCAAGGAGTTCGGCGGCGAGGGCTACCAGGCCGGCGTGATGCAGCGCTTCCACGAGTCGGTGGAGCTGCTGCGCTCGCTCGGCGCCGAGGTGGTCGAGGTCTCCTGCCCCTCCTTCAGCTACGCGCTGCCGGCGTACTACCTGATCGCCCCCTCCGAGGCCAGCTCCAACCTGGCCCGCTTCGACGCCATGCGCTACGGCCTGCGGGTCGGCGACGACGGCTCCCGCTCGGCGGAGGAGGTCACCGCGCTGACCCGCGAGGCCGGCTTCGGCGCCGAGGTCAAGCGCCGGATCATGCTGGGCACCTACGCGCTCTCCTCGGGCTACTACGACGCCTACTACGGCTCGGCCCAGAAGGTGCGCACCCTGATCACCCGCGACTTCGAGCGCGCCTTCGGCGACGTGGACGTACTGGTCTCGCCCACCACGCCGACCACCGCCTTCCCGATCGGCGAGCGTGCCGACGACCCGATGGCGATGTACCTGGCGGACCTGTGCACCATTCCGTCGAACCTGGCGGGCAACTCGGCCATGTCGGTCCCGGTGGGACTGGCCCCGGAGGACAATCTCCCGGTCGGCCTGCAGATCATCGCCCCCGCCCTGGCCGACGAGCGGCTGTACCTGGTCGGTGCGGCCGTGGAGGCGGCACTCAACGACAAGTGGGGACACCCCCTGCTGGAGGAGGCACCGGCGCTATGAGCAAGGCCAAGCAGCTCGCAGGCTTCAAGCACTCGAAGCCGGGGATCTACCTCGGCATCGGCAGCAGCGCCTTCGGCGCCTTCGGGATCGTCAAGGACATCCGGAAGGCCAAGTCCGAGGGCGACACGCTCCGTCTGATCAACGCCGCCGTGGGCGCGCTCGCCCTGGTGACCGGCACGCTGCTGCTGGTCCGCGAGCTCCGCCAGCTCGGCAGCGACGACATCCTGGCCGACTGACCGACCATCAGTAGTAACGAAGGGGACGCCCTGTGAGCGTCATTGAGGACCTGGTCCCGTACGAGGAGGCTCTCGCCTCGTACGACCCGGTGATGGGCCTCGAGGTCCACGTCGAGCTGGGGACGAAGACCAAGATGTTCTGCGGGTGCTCGACCGCACTCGGAGCCGAGCCCAACACCCAGGTCTGCCCGACCTGCCTGGGCCTGCCCGGTTCGCTGCCGGTGGTGAACGCCACCGGCGTCGAGTCCGCCATCAAGATCGGCCTCGCGCTGAACTGCGAGATCGCCGAGTGGTGCCGCTTCGCCCGGAAGAACTACTTCTATCCGGACATGCCGAAGAACTTCCAGACCTCCCAGTACGACGAGCCGATCGCCTACAACGGCTACCTCGACGTGCAGTTGGAGGACGGCGAGGTCTTCCGCGTGGAGATCGAGCGCGCCCACATGGAGGAGGACACCGGCAAGTCCACCCACGTCGGTGGCGCGACCGGCCGCATCCACGGCGCCTCGCACTCGCTGCTCGACTACAACCGCGCGGGCATCCCGCTCATCGAGATCGTCACCAAGCCGATCGTCGGCGCGGGCGACCGCGCCCCCGAGGTGGCGCGCGCCTACGTCGCGGAGCTGCGCGAGCTGATCCGTGCGCTGGGCGTCTCCGAGGCCCGCATGGAGATGGGCCAGATGCGCTGCGATGTCAACCTGTCGCTGATGCCCAGGGGTTCGGAGAAGTTCGGCACCCGGTCGGAGACAAAGAACGTCAACTCCCTTCGCAGCGTGGAGCGGGCGGCGCGGTTCGAGATCCAGCGGCATGCCGCGGTGCTCAACTCCGGTGGCAGCGTGGTCCAGGAGACCCGCCACTTCCACGAGGACAACGGCACCACCACGGCCGGCCGGGTGAAGGAGGAGGCGGAGGACTACCGCTACTTCCCCGAGCCCGACCTGGTCCCGGTCGCCCCCTCGCGCGAGTGGGTCGAGGAGCTGCGCGCCGGCCTGCCGGAGCTGCCGCGGGTGCGCCGGCAGCGGCTGCAGGCCGAGTGGGGCATCTCCGACCTGGAGATGCAGTCCGTGCTCAACGCGGGCGCGATCGACCCGATCCTGGAGACCGTCGCCGCGGGCGCGCCGGCGGACCAGGCCCGCAAGTGGTGGATGGGCGAGCTGGCCCGCCGCGCCAACGAGGACGGCGTCGAGCTGACCTCGCTGCCGATCACCCCCGCGCAGGTCGCCCGGGTGACCGCGCTGGTGGCCGAGGGCAAGCTGAACGACAAGCTGGCCCGCCAGGTCATCGAGGGCGTCCTCGCGGGTGAGGGCGAGCCCGACACGGTCGTGGAGAAGCGCGGCCTCGCCGTCGTCTCCGACGACAGCGCGCTGGGCACGGCGGTGGACGAGGCCCTGGCCGCCAACCCGGACATCGCCGACAAGATCCGCGACGGCAAGCTGGCCGCGGCCGGCGCGCTGGTCGGCGCCGTCATGAAGGCCACCCGCGGCCAGGCGGACGCGGCCCGGGTCAAGGAGCTCATCTTCGAAAAGCTGGGCGTCCAGCCTTAGCCCCTCCAGGGGCGCGAGGATCCCCCACCCTTCGGGCGGGAGGTGCCCCCGGCGCGAGCAACACACCACCCGGGGAGGTCCGGCCCGCTCGATGGGGTCGACCTCCTCGGGTGGTCTGTTGCTCCCGGTGGGGGCACCCCCGGTCGAAGGGTGGGGGAGGGCGGGGGATCCTCGCGCCCCTGGCGGGGCGCCCCCGGCGCCCTAAGCAGGCCGCGCTCCCGTCTAAGGCGTCCTAGGACGCCAAGATCAGGCGGACGCCTCATGTGGGGTCCCCTCCTTGGAGAGGAGGTTAGTGGTCGTCAGAGATGAGCGACCCACCCACAGGGGAGAACGAAGATGTTCGAGTACGAGGCCATCCAGTACCGCGTCCGCGACCTGCACGCCCAGGCGGAGCACCAGCGGCTGGTCCGCAGCGCCGTCGAGGCGAATCGGGCCGCACGGGCCCGGAAGGACGGTGAGGCGAAGCCTCTTGCCGCAGGTCAGCGCCGGTGGCGGCGCGCCGCCGCGCACTGAAAATCGCCGCCCGGCGTCAGTGGTCTGTGCGATGCTGCAGAGCGTGGAGCGGATATCGGTAAGTCCCGTGTTCATCGGCCGCGGTGAGGAGATGGGGGTCCTCACCGAGGCCTTGGACCGGGCTGCCGCAGGGCAGCCGCAGGCCCTGCTCATCGGGGGAGAGGCGGGCGTCGGCAAGACCCGCCTGCTGGAGGAGTTCCAGTGCACCGCGACGAAGGCCGGCGCCTGCGTCGTGCTCGGCGGCTGCCTGGAAGTAGGCGCGGAGGGCCTTCCCTACGCCCCCTTCGCCACCATCCTGCGCCGGCTCCACCGGGAGCTGGGGCGGGAGTTGGAGCTCGCCGCCGAGGGGCGGGAGAGCAGTCTGGCCCGGCTGCTGCCGGACTTCGGGGAGGCCGTGCCCGAGGCGAACGACGAGTTCGCCCGGGCCCGGCTGTTCGAGCACACCGCCCGGCTCTTCGAGAAGCTGACGGCGGACCGGACCCTGGTCCTGGCCATCGAGGACCTGCACTGGTCCGACCGGTCCACCCGGGAGCTGCTGGCCTACCTGATCCGTACGCTGCAGCAGTCCCGGCTGGTCCTGGTCGCCACCTACCGCAGCGACGACCTGCACCGGCGTCATCCGGTGCGTCCGTACCTCGCGGAGCTGGAGCGGCTGCGCACCGTCCAGCGTCTCGAACTGCCGCGGCTGGACCGGCTGCAGGTCGCCTCGCAGCTGGCCGGCATCCTGGCGCCGGACGAGCCCTCGCCCGAGCTGGTCGGCCGGATCTGGCGGCGTTCCGAGGGCAACCCCTTCTTCGTCGAGGAGCTGGCCGTCTCGGTCCGCCAGGGCTGCGGCACCGGCCTCACCGACTCGCTGCGCGACCTGCTGCTGGTCCGCGTCGAGGGTCTGCCCGAGAGGACGCAGACGCTGCTGCGGGTGCTCGCCGAGGGCGGCTCCACCGTCGAGCACGAGCTGCTGGCGGGCGTACTCGACTGGCCGGAGGAGGAGTTGACGGAGAGTCTGCGCTCCGCCGTCGGCGCCAACATCATCGGCCCGAGCGCGGACGGCGACGGCTACCGCTTCCGCCACGCGCTGGTCCGCGAGGCGGTCTCGGACGACCTGATGCCGGGGGAGTCGGTCCGGATCAACCGCCGCTACGCCGAGGCGCTGGACGCCCGGCCCGGGCTGGTCTCCGCCGACCAGCGGGCCGCTCGGCTGGCCGGGTACTGGTACTGCGCCCACGACGCCGCGCGCGCACTGCCCGCCGTGCTGGAGGCGGGTCGCCAGGCGCGCCGGCGCAACGCCTTCGCCGAGCAGCTCAAGATGCTGGAGCGGGCCCTGGAGCTGTGGGACGACGCCCCGGCCGAGGTGCTGGCGAACGTCCGCTCCTACGACTGGGCCGACGACAGCTACCCCTTCTGCGACTGCGAGATCGCCGACGCCTGCCACGGCGAACGCGACTGCCGCGCCATGCAGTTGGTGGACCTGCTGGCCGAGGCCACGGTCGCCGCCCGGCTCAGCGGGGAGGCCGACCGCGGCCTGCGCTTCGCCAAGAAGGCGCTGCGGCTGGTCGACGAGACCACCGACCCGGAGCGGGCGGCCTGGTTCCTGCTGGCCCGTGCCCGTGCTGTGCGCTGGAAGTCCGACAACGCGGGCGAGGCCGATCTCGACCGGGCCATGGAGCTGCTGCACGGCCGGGACAGTTCGCCGGTGCTGGCCGAGCTGCTCAGCCGCCGGGCCATCGACGCCCTGCTGTCCCGGGCCCTCGGTGGGGAGCGGGAGATGGTGTTCCGGGCGGTCGAGGTGGCCCGCGCCTCCGGCGCGCGCCGGGTCGAGCTGCACGCGCAGCTGACGCTGGCGCTGATGCACGCGCACTTCGAGGAGCACGACGAGGCGGACCGGGTCTTCGCCGAGATCGGCGACGAGATCGGCGCGAGCGGGGACGTGGACCTGCTGGCCCGGCTCTACGTCAACGAGTCGCACCACCTGGAGAGCGTCGGCCGCTCCGCCGAGTCCTACGAGGTCGCCCGCAAGGGCCTGGAGATGACCCGGGCGCACGGCATGACGGCGTACAACGGCACGCTGCTGCTGGGCAACGCCTGCGAGCCGCTGATCTCGATGGGACGACTGGACGAGGCCGCCCGGCTGCTGGCCGAGGCGCCGGCCTGGCCCGGCGAACCGAAGCACTCGGACTTCCTGGAGCGGCTGCGCGGCGAAGTCGCGCTGCTGCGAGGGGACTTGGCGGAAGCGGCGGCACAGCTGACCGCCTGCCGCGAGAGCGGCATGACCTGGCAGCCGCAGAAGCTGATCCCGGCGGCCACGCTGGCCGTGCGGATCGCGAGCGCCGGGGGGCGCTACGCGGACGCGCGGGCGGAGGTGCAGGCCGCGATCGAGCAGGGCCTGCTGCCGGGTCACGAGCGGGAGGCGTGGGTCCTGCTGGCACACGGCGCGGCCGCGGAGGCGGACGCGCGGCACCTCCCGACGATGGCGGCGGGCCGCGCGGAGGCGCTCGCGCGCATCCGCGCGGCCACGGCCGGGCCCAAGGCCCTCCGGCCGTGGTTCGCCGCCTGGCGGGGGCTGGTGGAGGCCGAACTCGCCCGCGCGGAGGGCACCGACACGCCGGAGCTGTGGCTGGCGACGGCCGCGGCCTTCGAGGCCTCCGGCCTGCCGTCGCCGCGCGACACCGCCCTGTACCGGGCCGCCGAGGCGCAGGCCCTGGCGGGCGACCGGGAGGCTGCCACCGCCTCGGCCCGCGCGGCGCTGGCGCTGGCGCGCGAGCACGGGGACGCCCGACTGGTCCGGGAGATCGAGCAGTTGGCGGATCGCGCGCGGCTGGCGCTGACCGAGACGCCCGTGGTGCGGGTGGTGCCGACGGCGTCCCCGGCGTTCGACTTCAACCTGACGCCGCGTGAGCGGGACGTCCTGCGGCTGCTCGCGGCGGGCCGGTCGAACCGGCAGATCGCGGAGCAGCTGTTCATCTCGCCGAAGACGGCAAGCGTGCACGTCTCCAACATCCTCGCGAAGCTGGACGTCCCGACGCGGGGGGAGGCCGCCGCGCTGGCCCATCGCCTCCGCCTTGCGGGCTGACAGTCGGTTGCACTTCCCTCAGGGGCGCGAGGCTGCGGACATGTACGGCTCCGCCGCGTGGGCGCGGGCAACACACCACCCGGGGAGGTCCGACCCCATCTGCGGGACGGACCTCCCCGGGTGGTGTGTCGCCCGCGCGGTTCCTCCCCCACCCTTCGGGCGGGGGTGCCCCCAGCGCCCCTGCCGGATGGTGCATGGTTGCTGTCGTGACTGAGAACTTGCTGCTGCCGTTCGGGCCGGAGGAACTGGGTGGGTTGCCGGGCGGGGTGACCGTGACCGTGTGGGACGGGGACGGGGAGCCGCCGTCGCAGGAGGTGCTGGACGAGGTGACGTTCTTCTGCCTCCCCTACATGCGCCACGCGCAGGCCGTCCCGCTGCTCTCCCGGATGCCGAAGCTGCGGACCGTGCAGACGCTCACCGCGGGCATGGACGACGTGCTGCCGCATGTGCCGCCCGGGGTGCAGGCCTGCAACGCGCGCGGGCTGCACGACACGAGCACCGCCGAACTCGGGGTCACCCTCATCCTCGCCGCGCTGCGCGGCATCCCACGGTTCGTCAGGCTGCAGGACCAGCACCGCTGGAACCAGGAGTTCCACGACTCGCTCGCCGACCGCCAGGTCCTGATCATCGGTTACGGCTCCATCGGAGCCGCGCTGGAGGCCCGGCTCCGTGCATTCGAGTGCACCGTTACGCGGGTCGCGCGCCGGGCGCGCGAGAGCGCTTACGGGCCGGTGCGCGCCCTCGGGGCGCTCCCTTCGCTCATCCCGCAGGCGGACGTCGTCGCGCTGCTCACGCCCCTCACCGAGCAGACCCGGCACCTTGTGGACAAGGAGTTCCTCCAGGCGATGCGCGACGGCGCGCTGCTCGTGAACATCGCGCGCGGGGGCGTCGTCGACACGGAAGCCCTGCTCAGCGAGGTGCAGTCGGGTAGGCTCCGGGCCGCGCTGGACGTCACCGACCCCGAGCCGCTGCCGGCCGGGCACCCGCTGTGGGACGCGCCGGGCGTGCTGATCACCCCGCACGTGGGCGGGCCCAGCTCGGCGTTCCGCCCCCGCGCACTTCGTACACTGCGCGCCCAGCTTGTGCGCCTCTGCGCTGGTGAGCCGCTGGACAACGTCGTCGCGCCTGGAGAATCCATCTGAAACCCTGTCAAAAGGGGCGCGCCACGCCTCCCTTCGCCTGAATCGTGCGCAGCGGCGGGCATATTCGCCATTACTCTGAGTTGAGTGTGCATGTCTCTGAGTGACGGCTGTGGTGTAGGTTCCCGGTCGCTGGTCCGCACGCATCCGGCGCCGGAGGGGGTTTGCCCATGCTGAGCACTGAGTCGACATCCTCGGGGCCGCTTTCCGCTTCCGCGTCCGCCGCCGCGTCCGCGGCGCTGCTGTCGGGGCGGCTCGGTGACGCGGCCGAGGCCGAGGAGGAGTCCGGGCAGCGGCCGGTGCTCAGCCCCGAGGCGGCGCGGCTGCCGCGGATACTGCTGCTGGTCGTCTGCCTCGGTTACCTGGCCGGGGCCGCCTACGGTTGGGGCGGGCAGACGCTCGCGGACGTGATGGGCGACTTCGGGCTGTCCGGCGCCGCGCTCACCGCCTCGGCCTCCTGCCTCGCCTACGCCGTCCGCGCCCGGGGGCGGCACCGCTCGGCCTGGGCCTGCTTCGGTGTCAGCTCGTTCATGGTCGCGACGGGCAACGGCATCTGGGGCTGGTACGAGTGCGTGGTCCACCAGGACCTGCCCAGCCCCTCCCTCGCCGACTACGTCTTCCTCTTCTACGCCCCGCCCGCCATCCTCGGGCTGCTGCTGCTCGCCAACCGCCCCCGCAACGCGGCCGGTTGGCTCTGCCTGGCGCTGGACGGCTGGCTGATCGCGGGCTCCCTGCTGACGCTCAGCTGGTCGCTCGCCCTCGCCCGCACCGCGCAGGGCGACGCCCACAGCCCGCTGCGGCTCACCGTCCAGCTCGCCTACCCGCTGCTGGACATCCTGCTGATCAGCATGGTCCTGGGCCTGCGCTACCGCTCCCGCGACGGCAACCGGGCGGCGGTGCACACCGCCATAGTGGCCCTCGCGCTCACCGTCCTCTGCGACGCGCTGTTCACCAGCGAGACCTTCCGGGCCGGCTACCACTCGGGCGAACTGCTGGACGCTGGCTGGTTCTCCGGCTCGATGCTGCTCGCCTGGGCGCCCTGGGCCGGGACCTCGCCGCTGCGCGGCGGCGGCGGGGGCGCCGGCCGACACCACGTCGCCTCGACCTTCAGTGCGCTCACCCCCTACGCCGCCGCGGCCGTCTGCACCGTCGGCATGCTCTACGACGCGCTCTCCGCCCACCGGCTGGACAAGGTCGTGCTGATCACCAGCTGCACCGTGGTGCTCGCGCTGATCCTGCGTCAGGGCGTCATGCTGCTGGACAACCTGTCGCTGGCCCAGCGCCTGTCGCACCAGGAGAACCACTTCCGCACGCTGGTCCAGGGCTCCAGCGACGTCATCATGATCGCCGATCGGGGCGGCACGCTGCGTTACGTCAGCCCTGCCGCCGCCGGGGTCTACGGACGGCCCGCCGAGGACCTGGTCGGCCGCCGGCTGCGGGAGCTGGTCCACCCCGACGACGTGCACCAGGTGCTCGGCGAGGTCCAGCGCTATCTCGACCAGGGGCCGGACGGGGAGACCACCGCCCGGATCGAGTGCCGGGTCCGCTCGGGCGCGGGGGAGTGGCTGGACGTCGAGTCCACCGTCAACCACCACCCGCACGGGCTGATCTTCAACTCCCGCGACGTGTCGGAACGGGTCAGGCTGCAGGCGCAGTTGCACCACAACGCGTTCCACGACGCGCTCACCGACCTGCCCAACCGGGCCCTGTTCCTGGAACGAGGCCGGGCCGCGCTGGCCCGCCCGGGGGCCGCGGTGGCCGTGCTCTTCCTGGATCTGGACGGCTTCAAGGCGGTCAACGACACGGCCGGCCACCAGGTCGGCGACGAACTGCTGGTACAGGCCGCCCGCAGGCTGCGCGACGCGGTCCGCTCGGGCGACACCGTGGCGCGGCTCGGCGGCGACGAGTTCGCGGTGCTGCTGGTCGGCGAGCACCCGGGCGAGCTGGACCAGGCGCGCGCCGTGGACGTGGCCGAGCGGCTGCGCGGCCTGCTGTCGGTGCCCTACCGGGTGGGGGGCGAGGAGCACACCGTCGCCGCCAGCGTCGGGATCGCGCTTCCCGACCCCGGCACCGCGCCCGCCGCGGCCGAGCTGCTGCGCAATGCCGATCTGGCGATGTACCAGGCCAAGCGGCGCGGCAAGGACCGGGTGGCGCTGTTCACCCCGACGCTGCGTCAGGAGCAGCGCCGCCGCACCGAGTTGGACCGACAGCTGGCCGAGGCGGTCCGGGAGGGCCGACTGGAGCTGGTCCACGAGCCGATCGTGGACCTGGCCGGCGGCCGTGTCGTCGCGGTGGAGGCGCTGCCGCGCTGGCGCACCGCCCGCGGCGGCGCGCTCGCGGCGGCCGAGCCCGCCGAGCTGCTCCAGGCCGCGGCCGGCGACCGCAGCCTGCGCTTCGCCCGCTGGCTGGTGGAGCAGGCGGTCCGGCAGGCGGTCGGCCGCGGTCGGCGGCTGGGCGCGGCGGGCCGGATCCCGGTCGTGGTCCGGCTGCCCGCCCGGTCGGTCGTCGCCCCCGGGCTGACCGAGGCCGTCGCCGGTGCGCTGCACCGGGCGGGGCTGCCGCCGGAGCGGCTGGTGCTGCAGATCACCGACGGCGGCAGCGAAGAGGGCCGGGCCCACCGCTTCGACGAACTGGTGCGCCGGGCCGAGCAGTTGCGCAATCTCGGCATCGGCCTGGCGCTGGACGGCCTGGCCGGGGGCAGCGCCCCGCTGGCCGGCCTGCGGCAGCTGCCGGTCACCCGGCTCTGCCTGGAGCGCGGCCTGGTCGACGACCTGCCCGAGTCGGCCTTCCAGCGCACCTTGGCGGGCTCGGTGCTCACCCTCGGGCGGCAGCTCGGCCTGGCCGTGCACGCGGACGGCGTGGACACTCCCGGGCAGGCCGCGCTGCTGCTGCAGCTGGGCTGCGCCGAGGGGCAGGGCCGGCTGTACGGAGGTCCACGCGGCGAGAGGGAGCTGACGGACCTGCTGCTCGGACCGGCTTTCGAGCCCCGGACCGGCGCCCGGGTCCCGACTCCCTCGGGTGCTCCGTCCGGGTCGGGCTGAGGTCCGGATGATGAGACTCGACTCTCGGCAGCTTGACACCTGATGGGGCGTGAGAGGAGGGTCGTCATCATGCGCACCCGGATTCTCGTACTTGGCGGGCGCGTCGGCTGACCGGAGCTCGGCTCCGTGGCACCACGCCGACGCGCTACCCCTCGCATGCCCTGTGGCTCGAGGGGTTTTTTGTTGCAGAAAATCCTCAACTCCCGCCAGTACCACCCCTCAGAAGGACGAAGGACACAGCTGATGACTGAGCAGGCAGCCGCCCCCGTCGCCGAACCCATGACCGGCGCCCAGTCGCTCATCCGCTCCCTCGAGGCGGTCGGCGCCGAGACGGTCTTCGGCATCCCCGGTGGCGCGATCCTCCCGGCCTACGACCCGCTGATGGACTCCACCAAGGTCCGCCACATCCTGGTCCGCCACGAGCAGGGCGCGGGCCACGCCGCCACCGGCTACGCGCAGGCCACCGGCAGGGTCGGCGTCTGCATGGCGACCTCGGGGCCGGGCGCGACGAACCTGGTGACCCCGATCGCCGACGCCTACATGGACTCGGTGCCGATCGTCGCCATCACCGGGCAGGTCGCCTCCAGCGCGATCGGCACGGACGCCTTCCAGGAGGCGGACATCTGCGGCATCACCATGCCGATCACCAAGCACAACTTCCTGGTCACCGACCCGGACGAGATCCCCCGCGTGATCGCCGAGGCGTTCCACATCGCGGCCACCGGCCGGCCCGGCCCGGTCCTGGTGGACATCGCCAAGGACGCGCTGCAGGGCCGGACCACCTTCCGCTGGCCGGTCGAGATGCAGCTGCCCGGCTACCGCCCGGTGACCAAGCCGCACGCCAAGCAGATCCGCGAGGCCGCCCGGCTGCTGGCCGCGGCCAAGCGCCCGGTGCTCTACGTCGGCGGAGGCGTGCTCAAGGCCAACGCCACGGCCGAACTGCGCATCCTGGCCGAGCTGACCGGCGCCCCCGTGGTCACCACGCTGATGGCGCTGGGCGCCTTCCCCGACAGCCACGACCAGCACCTGGGCATGCCCGGCATGCACGGCTCGGTCGCCGCGGTCACCTCGCTGCAGAAGGCCGACCTGCTGTTCGCGCTCGGCACCCGCTTCGACGACCGGGTCACCGGCAAGCTGGACTCCTTCGCCCCCTACGCGAAGGTCGTCCACGCGGACATCGACCCCGCCGAGATCGGCAAGAACCGCGCGGCGGACGTGCCGATCGTCGGCGACGCCCGCGAGATCATCGCCGACCTGATCCAGGCCGTGCAGCAGGAGAAGGCCACCGAGGACGGCGACGCCAAGTTCGACTACGCCGCCTGGTGGGAGCAGCTGAACACCTGGCGCAAGACCTACCCGCTGGGCTACGACCCGGCCCCCGACGGCATGCTGAACCCGCAGCAGGTCATCGAGCGGATCGGCCAGAAGGTCGGACCCGACGCCATCTACGCGGCTGGCGTGGGCCAGCACCAGATGTGGGCCTCGCAGTTCATCGGCTTCGAGAAGCCGGGCACCTGGCTCAACTCCGGTGGCGCGGGCACGATGGGCTACGCCGTCCCGGCCGCCATGGGTGCCAAGGCCGGCCGCCCCGACGTCCCGGTCTGGGCCATCGACGGCGACGGCTGCTTCCAGATGACCAACCAGGAACTGACGACCTGTGCGCTGAACGGCATCCCGATCAAGGTCGCCATCATCAACAACGGCTCGCTGGGCATGGTCCGCCAGTGGCAGACCCTCTTCTACAACCAGCGCTACTCCAACACCGTGCTGCACTCCGGCCCGGAGGCCAAGGGCACCGAGCCGGCGGCCGGCACGCGGGTGCCGGACTTCGTCAAGCTGTCCGAGGCGATGGGCTGCGTGGCGCTGCGCTGCGAGCGCCCGGAGGACCTGGACGCGGTGATCGAGCAGGCCATGGCCATCAACGACGCGCCGGTCGTGATCGACTTCATCGTCCACCAGGACGCGATGGTCTGGCCCATGGTCGCCGCCGGCACCAGCAACGACGAGATCCTGGCCGCGCGGGACCTGCGTCCCGACTTCGGCGACAGCGACGACTGAGACGACAGAGACGACTGAGGGGAAATCAACTCACCATGTCCAAGCACACCCTCTCCGTCCTGGTGGAGAACAAGCCGGGTGTCCTCGCCCGGATCGCCGCGCTGTTCTCGCGGCGCGGGTTCAACATCGACTCGCTCGCCGTCGGACCCACCGAGCACCCGGACGTCTCCCGGATGACCATCGTGGTCAACGTCGAGGACCTCCCGCTGGAGCAGGTCACCAAGCAGCTCAACAAGCTGGTCAACGTGATAAAGATCGTCGAGCTCGACCCGTCCGCGGCGGTCCGCCGCGAGCTGGTCCTGGTCAAGGTCCGCGCGGACGCCGAGACCCGCTCGCAGATCACCGAGATCGTCCAGCTGTTCCGCGCCAAGACCGTGGACGTCTCCCCGGACGCGGTGACCATCGAGGCCACCGGCAGCTCCGACAAGCTGGAGGCCATGCTGAAGATGCTGGAGCCTTACGGCATCAAGGAGTTGGTGCAGTCCGGCATGGTCGCCATCGGCCGCGGCGCCCGCTCCATCACCGACCGCTCGCTGCGCTCCGTGGAGCAGCGCTCCGCGTGAGCGGGCCGGGTGCCCGAACCTCGAACGGGTGTCTCACCCCTTGACCCCCTGATCCGTATTCCGGACAGACCGGCGTACGGTATGACCCAAGAATTCCACCCCGCAAGGAGAAGCCAGCGATGGCCGAGCTGTTCTACGACGACGACGCCGATCTGTCCATCATCCAGGGCCGCAAGGTCGCGGTCCTCGGCTACGGCAGCCAGGGCCACGCCCACGCCCTCTCGCTGCGCGACTCCGGCGTGGACGTCCGCGTCGGCCTGCCGGAGACCTCCAAGTCCCGTGCCAAGGCCGAGGAGCAGGGCCTGCGCGTGGTGACCCCGGCCCAGGCCGCCGAAGAGGCCGACGTCATCATGATCCTGGTGCCGGACCCGATCCAGGCGGACGTCTACAAGGAGTCGGTGGAGCCGCACCTGAAGGACGGCGACGCGCTCTTCTTCGGCCACGGCTTCAACATCCGTTTCGACTTCATCCAGCCCCCGGCGAACGTGGACGTCGCCCTGGTCGCCCCGAAGGGCCCGGGCCACCTGGTCCGCCGCCAGTACGAGGAGGGCCGCGGCGTCCCGTGCATCGTGGCCGTGGAGCAGGACGCCACCGGCAAGGCCTTCGACCTGGCGCTGTCCTACGCCAAGGGCATCGGCGGCACCCGCGCCGGCGTCATCAAGACCACCTTCACCGAGGAGACGGAGACCGACCTCTTCGGCGAGCAGGCCGTGCTCTGCGGCGGCGCCTCGGCGCTGGTCAAGGCGGGCTTCGAGACCCTGGTCGAGGCTGGTTACCAGCCGGAGATCGCGTACTTCGAGTGCCTGCACGAGCTGAAGCTCATCGTGGACCTGATGTACGAGGGCGGCCTGGAGAAGATGCGCTGGTCCGTCTCCGAGACCGCGGAGTGGGGCGACTACGTCACCGGCCCGCGCATCGTGACCGACGCGACGAAGGCCGAGATGAAGAAGGTCCTCGGCGAGATCCAGGACGGCACCTTCGCCAACACGTGGATGGCGGAGTACAAGGCGGGCCTGCCGAAGTACAACGAGTACAAGAAGGCCGACAGCGAGCACCTGCTGGAGACCACCGGCAAGAAGCTGCGCAAGCTGATGAGCTGGGTCGACGAGGAGGCGTAAGCCTCAGCCCGGCACCAGCCCCCGGGGGGTGACCGGCCGCTCCGCGGCGGTCACCCCCACCCCCGCCGTCGCTACGGCCGCTCCGCGGCAACGCCGCGCAGCGGAACCGCCCCCCGCTTCGCGGCGGTCGGGCCTGGCCTGTGGTTGGGCTACCCGCTCCGCGGTGAGGTCCCGGGGGACCGCTTCGCGGCGGCCAGCCCGAGCCCGTAGCCGTTCCGCTTCGCGGTGGGGCCCTGGGGGACCGGCCGCTTCGCGGCGGTCGGGCCTGGCCTGTGGTTGGGCCACCCGCTCCGCGGTGAGGTCCCGGGGGGCCGCCGGCTTCGCGGCGGCCAGCCCGAGCCCGTAGCCGTTCCGCTTCGCGGTGGGGCCCTGGGGGACCGGCCGCTTCGCGGCGGTCAGTCCCAGCGGGACCGGCCGCTTCGCGAGGGGCCGTGGNGCGGTGGGGCCCTGGGGGACCGGCCGCTTCGCGGCGGTCGGGCCTGGCCTGTGGTTGGGCCACCCGCTCCGCGGTGAGGTGCCGGGGGACTGCCCGCTTCGCGGCGGTCAGCCCGATCCCGTAGCCGTTCCGCTTCGCGGTGGGGCCCTGGGGGACCGGCCGCTTCGCGGCGGTCAGTCCCAGCGGGACCGGCCGCTTCGCGGTGGGGCCGTGGGGGGCCGGAGGCTTCGCGGTGGTCGGGCCGGCCCGCAGTTGGGCCACCCGCGCTGCGGTGAGGTCCTGGTCGGACCGTCTGCTTAGCGGTGGTGGGGGCTCGTCCTCCGGAGCGCCGAGCAGCGGCTGCCCCTCATGGAACGGGGCTGCGCCGCTGGCGCCCGGGCCCGTGCTTTGCGCGGGTTGGGTGCCGTCTCCGCCCGCTCCGCGGGCCCGGCGGCCGTGGAGCGGCTCGTCGTGGGCGCCGGGCGGGCTCGGGGGGCCCAAATTCGGTGCGACTGCGCACCGTTGTACGGACTGTACGGTCTCCTGCGAGTGATTCCGACGCAGGGGCGCTCGGGATGGACCCCGTCCTCGCTAGACTCCGACTTGCGCGTCAGGCTCACAGCGTCGTGCGTCTCCAACGCGGCATGCCACCGTCCCCACCATGCCGTCCCCTTCCTGGATGCCCACCCCATCCAGACGGCTCGGGGAGATCCGGACAGTAAGGGAAACTGTCGTGAGCAACGTGACTTCTGCCAAACCCGTCGTCCTCATCGCGGAAGAGCTCTCGCCCGCCACCGTCGACGCGCTCGGTCCCGACTTCGAGATCCGTCACTGCGACGGGGCCAACCGGGACGAACTCCTTTCCGCCATCGCGGACGTGGACGCCATCCTGATCCGCTCCGCCACCAAGGTCGACGCCGAGGCGATCGCCGCCGCGAACAAGCTCAAGGTCGTCGCCCGCGCCGGCGTCGGTCTCGACAACGTCGACGTACCGGCCGCCACCAAGGCCGGCGTGATGGTGGTCAACGCCCCCACCTCCAACATCGTCACCGCCGCCGAGCTCGCCTGCGGCCTGCTGATCTCCACGGCCCGGCACATCCCCGCCGCCAACGCCGCGCTCAAGAACGGCGAGTGGAAGCGCAGCAAGTACACCGGCGTCGAGCTCGCCGAGAAGACCCTGGGCGTCGTCGGCCTCGGTCGGATCGGCGTGCTGGTCGCGCAGCGGATGTCCGCCTTCGGCATGAAGGTCGTCGCCTACGACCCGTACATCCAGGCCGCCCGCGCGGCCCAGATGGGCGTCAAGCTGCTCTCGCTGGACGAGCTGCTCGAGGTCGCCGACTTCATCACGGTGCACCTCCCCAAGACCCCGGAGACCGTCGGCCTGATCGGTGACGAGGCGCTGCACAAGGTCAAGCCGACCGTCCGCATCGTCAACGCCGCCCGGGGCGGGATCGTAGACGAGGAGGCGCTCGCCGCCGCTCTCAAGGAGGGTCGCGTCGCCGGCGCGGGCCTGGACGTGTTCGTCAAGGAGCCCTGCACCGACTCCCCGCTCTTCGCCTTCGACAACGTCGTGGCCACCCCGCACCTGGGAGCCTCCACCGACGAGGCGCAGGAGAAGGCCGGCATCTCCGTCGCCCGCTCCGTCCGTCTCGCCCTCGCCGGGGAGCTGGTGCCGGACGCGGTCAACGTCCAGGGCGGCGTCATCGCCGAGGACGTGCGTCCGGGCCTGCCGCTGGCCGAGCGCCTGGGCCGGATCTTCACCGCGCTGGCCGGCGAGGTGGCCGTCCGCCTCGACGTCGAGGTGCGCGGCGAGATCACCCAGCACGACGTCAAGGTGCTCGAACTCTCGGCGCTGAAGGGCGTGTTCGAGGACGTGGTGGACGAGACCGTCTCCTACGTCAACGCCCCCCTGTTCGCGCAGGAGCGCGGCCTCGAGGTCCGGCTGACGACCACCAGCGAGAGCCCCGAGTACCGCAACGTCATCACCGTCCGCGGCACGCTCCAGGACGGCCGTGAGGTCTCCGTCTCCGGCACGCTGACCGGCCCGAAGCGGATCCAGAAGATCGTCGGCGTCAACGGCTTCGACGTGGACGTGGCGCTCACCGACCACATGGGCTTCTTCCGCTACGACGACCGCCCGGGCGTCGTCGGCACGCTGGGCAACCTGCTCGGCGCGGCCGGCGTCAACATCGCCGGGATGCAGGTCTCCCGCGACGACGAGGCGGGCGACGCGCTCGTCTCGCTGACCGTCGACAGCGAGATCCCGCAGGCCCTGCTCGCCGAGATCGCCTCCGAGATCGGCGCCAAGTTCGCCCGCGGCGTGAACCTGAGCTGAATCCCCGCCCCCTGGGCGTCACGAGGGCCCTCCACCCTTCGGGGTGGGGGGCCCTCGCGCTGCCCGGAGGAGCCCCCGTCTCAGATAGTAGGAAGTCCGACTACTTCTGCAGACAGTGACCGTGAAGCCGCGTTAACTTGGTTACCGGTCGGCTGGTCCGCTGTATCCGCAGCCGGTGCCGACCCGGCCCCCGTACGGGTGATCCCCGTCTGGCCCAGCTCTCCCAACACTCCCGTGTGCTCATTCCTGAGGAGTCTTGCCATGGACCAGAAGCAGCCTGCCCGCCGTACCCGTCGCGTCCCCCGCCGCCCCGAAGCGGTGAACGCCGCCGCCGCGCTCCAGCGCGCGCTGGACCGCCGCGACAACGGCGGTGTCACCGGCCACGAGTGACGCCCCGTCAGCCGAACGGCGTCTCATATCCCGGTCATCGATTCCCGACCGGTGGACCAAGGAGTAGCCTCCCCAGCATGTCTCGCACTCTCCGCCTCGCAGTGATCCCCGGTGACGGCATCGGCCAGGAAGTCGTGGCCGAGGGCCTCAAGGTCCTGACCGCCGTGCTCCCCGCCGACACCAAGGTGGAGACCACCGAGTACGACCTCGGGGCCCGCCGCTACCACGCCACCGGCGAGACGCTGCCGGACAGCGTGCTGGAGGAGCTGAAGGGCGCCGACGCGATCCTGCTCGGCGCCGTGGGCGACCCCTCGGTCCCCTCCGGCGTCCTCGAGCGCGGTCTGCTGCTGAAGCTGCGCTTCGCCTTCGACCACCACGTCAACCTCCGCCCCGGCAAGCTCTTCCCGGGCGTGGCGTCGCCGCTCGCCGGCAGCCCGGACATCGACTTCGTCGTCGTCCGCGAGGGCACCGAGGGCCCCTACGTCGGCAACGGCGGCACGCTGCGCACCGGCACGCCGCAGGAGGTGGCCACCGAGGTCAGCCTCAACACGGCCTTCGGCATCGAGCGCGTGGTCCGGGACGCCTTCGCCCGCGCACAGGCCCGCCCGCGCAAGAAGCTGACGCTGGTTCACAAGAACAACGTGCTGGTGCACGCCGGCCGGCTGTGGACGCGGATCTTCGAGCAGGTCGCCGCCGAGTACCCCGAGGTCAGCACCGACTACCTGCACGTCGACGCGGCGACGATCTTCTTCGTCACGCAGCCGGAGCGCTTCGACGTGATCGTCACCGACAACCTGTTCGGCGACATCCTGACCGACCTCGCCGCGGCCGTCACCGGCGGCATCGGCCTGGCCGCCTCCGGCAACATCAACCCGAGCGGCGAGTTCCCGTCCATGTTCGAGCCGGTCCACGGCTCGGCCCCGGACATCGCCGGCCAGGGCAAGGCCGACCCGACCGCCACCGTGCTGTCGGTCGCGCTGATGCTCCAGCACCTGGGCCTCACCGCCGAGGCCGCCAAGATCGAGTCCGCCGTCGCCGCGGACCTCGCCGAGCGCGTGGGCAACCCCGCCCGTTCCACCTCGGAGATCGGCGACGCGCTCGCCGCCCGAGTAGCCGGCTGACCCGCCGGCCCACGTAGCCGAAGGGCGCCCACCCCGCGAACAGCGGACGAGGCGGCCCGGACCACGCGAGCCGAGAGTGCACTCCGATCGCGTCGATCCGGGCCGCCTCCTCGTCGTTCACAGACGTCGGCTGTCGCTCCCGCCCGGATCAATGCGACCATCGACCCTGGGAACGGGCTTCTGGCCCCGGACCGACGAGACGACACGGTGAAGGACAAACGTCGATGACCACGCTTGCCATTGAGCTCAAGCCCAACAGCCACCCCCTGCCCGCTGCCGAGCGCGAGGCCCGACTGGCCAACCCCGGCTTCGGTCGTTTCTTCACCGACAACATGGTGACCATCCGCTGGACCGAGGGCCGCGGCTGGCACGACGCCCAGCTCGTCCCCTACGGCCCGCTCGAGCTCGACCCCGCCAACATGACCCTGCACTACGCGCAGGAGATCTTCGAGGGCCTCAAGGCCTACCGGCAGCCCGACGGCACCGTCGCGCTCTTCCGTCCGGAGCGCAACGCGCTGCGTTTCCAGCACTCCGCCCGGACCCTGGCCATGCCGGAGCTGCCGGTCGAGACCTTCATCGCCGCCTGCGACGCGCTGGTCGCGCAGGACATCGACTGGGTCCCGCCGCACGGCGGCGAGTCCTCGCTCTACCTGCGCCCCTTCATGATCGCCGCGGAGGTGGGGCTCGGCGTCCGCCCCGCCAACGAGTACCTCTTCGTCATCATCGCCTCCCCGGCGGGCGCCTACTTCGAGGGCGGCGTGAAGCCGGTCTCCATCTGGATCTCCCAGGACCGCGTGCGCGCCGTCCCCGGCGGCATGGGCGACGCCAAGACCGGCGGCAACTACGCCGCCTCCCTGCTGGCCCAGGCCGAGGCCGCCCGCGAGGGCTGCGCCCAGGTCGCCTACCTCGACGCGGTGGAGCGCAAGTGGGTCGAGGAACTGGGCGGCATGAACCTCTACTTCGTCTACGGCGACCGGATCGTCACCCCCTCGCTCACCGGCTCCCTGCTGGAGGGCGTCACCCGTGACTCGCTGCTGACCGTGGCCCGCGACCTCGGTTACCAGGCCGAGGAGGCCCGCGTCTCCATCGACCAGTGGCGCGAGGACACCGCCAACGGCACGCTGACCGAGGTCTTCGCCTGCGGCACGGCCGCCGTGATCACCCCGGTCGGCTCCGTCAAGACCAAGGACGGCGCCTGGACCCAGGGCGACGGCGCCCCGGGCCCGGTGACCATGCGCCTGCGCGAGCAGCTGCTCGCCATCCAGACCGGCAACGCCGTCGACCCGCACGGCTGGCGCCACACGGTCGCCTGACCGGACGCCCCGTCAGGGGGCGTCCGTCGCACCCGCACACGCGCGAACGTCACCCGGGGACCGGCGACCGGTCCCCGGGTGACGTGCTGTCCGGCCGGACGGCCGTCACGGACCGGGACCCGGCGCGACGTCTCGGATGGCGGGACGGTAGGCGGACGGCGACGGAGGGTGTGGCAGACTGCCCTCGTGGCTCTCGTGGTGACGATGATTACCAGCGAGCGCGCCGGTCCGCAGTGACCGTTCCGCAGGATCGACTTGAAGCGCGGAGCGGACCCTGTGTCCTCAGACCCGCGCGCAGACCTCTCGCATCCTGCGAGGGGTCTTTTTCATTGCTCCGTGTTCGGACAGGAGACCCGGCCATGACCACCCCCGGCAGCCCCGGCGACGAATTCCACGTCTTCGACACCACCCTGCGCGACGGCGCCCAGCGCGAGGGCATCAACCTCACCGTGGCCGACAAGCTCACCATCGCGCGGCTGCTCGACGAGTTCGGCGTGGGCTTCATCGAGGGCGGCTGGCCGGGGGCCAACCCCCGTGACACGGAGTTCTTCGCGCGGGCCGCGACCGAGCTGAAGCTGCAGCACGCGCAGCTCGTCGCGTTCGGCGCCACCCGCCGCGCGGGCGCGAAGGCCGAGGAGGACCCCCAGCTGCGGGCCCTCGTCGACAGCGGCGCCCCGGTGGTCACCCTCGTCGCCAAGTCCCATGACCGGCATGTGGAGTTGGCGCTGCGGACCACGCTGGAGGAGAACCTGGCGATGGTCCGCGACAGTGTGGAGTTCCTGCGCTCACAAGGACGCCGGGTCTTCATCGACTGCGAGCACTTCTTCGACGGCTACAAGGCGAACCCGGAGTACGCCGTCGACGTCGTCCGCGCCGCCCACGAGGCGGGCGCGNNNNTCGTCGTGCTCTGCGACACCAACGGCGGCATGCTGCCCTCCGGGGTCCGCGAGATCGTCGCGGACGTGCTGGCGCGGACGGGGGCGCGGCTGGGCATCCACGCCCAGGACGACACCGGCTGCGCGGTCGCCAACACCCTTGCGGCGGTGGAGGCCGGGGCCACCCACGTGCAGTGCACCGCGAACGGCTACGGGGAGCGGGTCGGCAACGCCAACCTGTTCCCCGTCGTCGGGGCGTTGGAGCTGAAGCACGACCGCCGGGTGCTGCCGGAGGGCCGGCTGGCCGAGATGACCCGCATCTCGCACGCGATCGCCGAGGTCGTCAACCTGACGCCGTCCACCCACCAGCCCTACGTGGGCGTCTCCGCCTTCGCCCACAAGGCCGGCCTGCACGCCTCCGCGATCAAGGTGGACCCGGACCTGTACCAGCACATGGACCCGGGCCTGGTGGGCAACTCGATGCGGATGCTGGTCTCGGACATGGCGGGCCGCGCGAGCGTCGAGCTCAAGGGCAAGGAGCTGGGCTACGACCTGTCCGGCAACCGCGAGGCGGTCGGCCGCATCGTCGACAAGGTCAAGGAGCGCGAACTCGCCGGCTACACCTACGAGGCCGCGGACGCCTCCTTCGAGCTGCTGCTGCGGGCGGAGGTGACGGGCAGTCAGTCCCGGTTCTTCCGGCTGGAGTCGTGGCGCGCCATCGTCGAGCAGCGGGCCGACGGCACGCAGGCCAACGAGGCCACGGTGAAGCTCTGGGCCAAGGGCCAGCGGATCGTCGCCACGGGCGAGGGCAACGGCCCCGTCAACGCCCTGGACCGGGCGCTGCGGACGGCGCTGGAGCGGTTCTACCCGCAGCTGGCCAAGCTGGAGCTGGCGGACTACAAGGTGCGGATCCTCGAGGGCGAGCACGGCACGGGCTCGTTCACGCGGGTCCTCATCGAGACGACGGACGGCGTGACGTCCTGGTCCACGGTCGGCGTCGCCGAGAACGTCATCGGCGCGTCCTGGCAGGCCCTCGACGACGCCTACACCGTCGGCCTCCTCCGCGCCGGACTGACGCCGTAGGCGCATTCAGGGGGCGAGGAACGGCGCGAGCAACACACCACCCTGGGAGGTCCGACCCGTACTCAGCGGTCGGACCTCCCAGGGTGGCGTGTTGCTCGCGCCGTTCTCCCCCACTCTTCGGGCGGGAGGTGCCCCCACGCGCCCCTGACGGGCCCCCGGCAGGCGCCTACCGGAGCCGGGCGAGGAGGGCGTGTTCGACGAGGGTGATGAGCGTGCTCTTCGCGCTGTCGCGCCGGCGCGCGTCCGTCGTGATGATGGGCGTGTCCGGGCCCAGCTGCAGCGCCTCCCGGACCTCCTCCGGCGTGTGCGTCTGGTTCCCGTCGAACGCGTTGATCGCCACGATGAACGGCAGGCCGCTGTTCTCGAAGTAGTCGATGGCGGGGAAGCAGTCCGCCAGGCGGCGGGTGTCCACCAGCACGACCGCCCCGATCGCGCCGCGGACCAGGTCGTCCCACATGAACCAGAAGCGGTCCTGGCCGGGGGTGCCGAACAGGTAGAGGATCAGGTCCTCGTCCAGCGTGATGCGACCGAAGTCCATGGCGACCGTGGTCGTCGTCTTCCCGCCCACGTGCGTGAGGTCGTCGACACCGGCGGAGGCCGAGGTCATCACGGCCTCGGTGCGCAGCGGGTTGATCTCGGAGACCGCGCCGACCAGCGTCGTCTTGCCGACGCCGAAACCACCGGCGACGACGATCTTGGCGGAGGTGGTCGTGCGAGCCCCTGCGGCGGCCGTGGCGGTCGGCCTAGAGCTTGCGAAGTCCACTGAGCACCCTTTCGAGCAGTGTCACGTCTGGCGTTCCGCCGGATTCGCCCCCGGCGGCGGGCTGGTGGATGGCGACCAGGCCGGTCTCGGCCAGGTCGGCGACCAGGATGCGGGCCACGCCGAGCGGCATGGACAGCAGGGCGGAGACCTCCGCGACCGACTTGATCTCCGTGCACAGCCCGCAGATGCGCTGGTGCTCAGGCAGCAGCGTGGCGATGCGCTCCGGGGCCGCCGTCGTCGACACCAGCGCCTCGATGGCGAGCTGGTACCGGGGACGGGTGCGGCCGCCGGTCATGGCGTACGGACGGATGAGCGGTTCCTCGTCCTCCGGCTCGACGCCGGGAGGCTGGTTCCAGTCGTCCGCGTAGGACGTCTGCTGCGGGAACTGGTCATATCCGGGGTACCCCGGGGCGTAACCGCCGCCGGGACCGCCGAACGCGTCATGGCCCGTTCCCGGGTAGGCAGCGCCGTAGTGGCCGTTCTGGTCCTCGGGCGGTGTCACGGTTCCTCCTCACAGTGGAACGACGGGGCGATGCGGCTCGCGTTACAAGGTAGTGCGGGTCGTACGAGGTCGTGCGGTGTTGCAAGGAAGCCGAGTTGACACCCCGTCAGTGAAGCAGACTGCCCTGCAGCTCTGCGCGGAGGGCCGGGGTCAGCACGGTACCGGCCCGGTCGACCAGGAGGGCCATCTCGTAGCCGACGAGGCCGATGTCGCTGTCCGGCGAGGCCAGCACGGCCAGGCTGGAGCCGTCGGAGATGGCCATGATGAAGAGGAAGCCGCGCTCCATCTCGACCACGGTCTGGGTGACCTTGCCGCCCTCGAAGATCCGCGAGGCGCCCTGCGTGAGCGAGGTCAACCCGGAGGCAACGGCGGCCAGTTGGTCGGCGCGGTCACGCGGGAAGCCCTCGGACATGGCGAGCAGCAGACCGTCGGCGGAGACCACCACGGTGTGAGACACCCCGGGGGTGTTGTCCACGAAGTTGGTGATCAACCAGTTGAGGTTCTGTGCCGCTTGGCTCATCTGGCTCATCTGAAATCAACGCTCCTGGGGGTTGGTGCCGTACGAGCCGAAGCCCGTGGAGGGGGTGTCGCCCGCGCTGTGGCCCTGCTGGATGCCGCGGCGCAGGTTCGTCAGCCGGCCCCGCACCTCCTCCGGCGAGCGGGACAGCTGGGACGCGGCCGCGGCGGCGGGCGCTGTGGAGCCCTGGCCGTTGCCGTGGGGGTCGGGGACCTGCCCCGGCTGCAGGTTCTGCCGGGGCACCCGGCGAGGCAGGCCGGCCTGGGTGGTGCCGCCGGAGACGGGCTCGCGGTGCAGCGGGCTCGGCTGGGCGGGCAGGGCCGGCTGCTCGGGGGCCTCGACGGGCCCGGAGTCCCGGGCTCCGGTGAACCAGTTGGGGCGCTCGCCCGCGTCGCGCTCGCCGATGGCGCGGCCGCCGAGGGCGGCGCCGGGACGGCGCGTCGGCAGGCCGCCCTGCCCCTGCTCCGGCGGGGCGCTCAGCTCACTGCTGCCACCGAACGCGGCCTGGGCGCCGCCCAGTTGACGCTGCGGCAGGCCGTTGGAGCCGGCGGCGGGGAGGGCGGTGGTGTCTCCCGGGCCCTGCGGCGTGGGGGTGTCGCCGAAGCCGCCCGGACGGCGCTGCGGCAGGCCGTTGGCGCCCACAGCGGGGAACGCGGCCGTGTCGCCCGCCCCCTGGGGCGCGGCCGGGCCGCCGAAGCCGCCCGGACGGCGCTGCGGCAGGCCGTTGGAGCCGGCGGCCGGGAAGGCCCCGGTGTCGCCGGGGTGGCCGAAGCCGCCCGCGGGGGCCTCGGTGCCGGGCATCGGGAACGCGCCGGCGTTGCCGAACCCGCCGTGGTCGCCGAACCCGCCGTCGCCGTAGGCCGCCGGCTGCTGGGGCATGCCGTTGGCGGCCGGGGCGGCGAACCCGCCGCCGAACGCGTCCTGCGGGAAGCCCGTACCGGCGCCGGTCCCCGCCGCGGCCTCGAAGTCCTGCGCGGTGTAGCGGCCGGCCTCGTAGGCCGGGTCCAGCGAGGAGGGGTACGTCTGCGTGGAGCCGGGCCGGTACTCGTCGAAGTCCCGTCCGTAGTCCCGCACCGCGAGCGGGTCCGCGGAGCCGGTGGCGTCGCCCGGGCCGGCCGGCGCGGCGGCAGCCGGAGCCACGCCGTCCGGGCCCGCCAGGGCCGCCTGCTCGCGGCGCTGGCCGAGCCGCAGCGAGCGCTGCACGCTGTCCAGGGTCGGCGCCTGCTCGGCCGACGCGGCGACGGCCTGGCGGCCGTAGCGGCTGTCGTCGAAGCCCAACTCGTCGGCGGTGCGCAGCGGTCCGCCGTTCGGGTCGAAGGCCGCGGCGGCGGCCTCGGCCTCGGGGTAGATCCGGGAGACCGTGAACTGCTCCTCCGGCTCGCCCACGCGCGGCAGCTGGGTCAGGTGCTCGGGGAGCATGACCAGCGAGGTGGTGCCCGCGGACTCGCCGGACGGGCGCAGCTGGACCCGGATGCCGTGGCGCTCGGCCAGGCGGCCGACCACGAAGAGGCCCATCTGCCGGGAGACGGAGGCGTCCACCGTCGGCGGCTCGGCGAGCTTGGCGTTGATCTCGGTGAAGTCCGAGGCGGTCAGGCCGATGCCCTTGTCGTGGATCTCCACCAGCACGCGCTGGTCCGGCAGCCGGGTCGCGTTCACCCGCACCCGCGTCTGCGGGCTGCTGAAGGTGGTCGCGTTCTCCAGCAACTCGGCCAGCAGGTGCACGAGGTCGGTGACCGCGGGACCGACCACGTCGGTCTCCGGGATGCCGGACAGCTCGATGCGCTCGTACTGCTCCACCTCGGACGCGGCCGCGCGGAGCACGTCGACCAGCGGGATGGGCTCGCCCCAGCTGCGGCCGGCGTCCTCGCCCGCGAGGACCAGGAGGTTCTCGCCGTTGCGGCGCATGCGGGTGGCCAGGTGGTCCAGCTTGAAGAGGTTCTCCAGCTGGTCCGGGTCCGCCTCGTTGTTCTCCAGGTCCGTGATCAGCGCCAGCTGACGCTCGATCAGGCCGTGGCTGCGGCGGGACAGGTTGGTGAAGATCGCGTTGACGTTGCCGCGGAGCAGGGCCTGCTCGGAGGCGAGTCGCACGGCCTCGCGGTGGACGTCGTCGAAGGCCCGGGCGACCTCGCCGATCTCGTCCGTGCTGTTGATCGGGATGGGCGCGACGCTAGTGTCGACCCGCTCGGGGTCGGTGCGCGAGAGCCGGCGGACCATGTCGGGCAGCCGCTCGCTGGCGACGGCCTGCGCGGTGTCGCGCAGGCGGCGCATGCTGCGCACCATCGAGCGGGAGATGAAGAAGGTGAGCAGGCCGGCCAGCAGGACCGCGGCCAGCGCCTCGGCCGAGGTGACGATGGCGTTCTGCCGCGCGTCGCTCTTGGCCTGGGCGGTGTCGTCCAGCACCTGCTTGATCAGGGCCTGCTCGGTGGTGCGCTCCTGGTCGACGATCTGGCTCGCGTGTGCGTACCAACTGGTCGGCGTGATACCGGTCTTGGAGAGCTTCTCGTGGTTCGCCTGGACCGCGAAGAGGTTGGTCTCCTGCTGCTGCAGGTCCGGGTTGCCCTGGACCGTCTTCTTGAACAGGGCCCAGTCCGCCGGGATGTTGGACAGCTGGAACTGGCCGAGGGCGGTGGAGGTCAGCTTGTTGGCCGTCTTGACCGCGACGACCAGGTCGTTCGGGAAGCCCTTGCTCACCAGTCCGACCAGCACCAGGTACCGCTCGGTGGAGACCGACGCCTTGGCCAGTGCGAGCGCGTAGATCTCGCGGCCCCGGCTGTTGACGGTGTTGTCGCTGAAGGCCAGCTCGTTGGCGGTGCCCATGAGCGGGAAGATCAGGTTGGAGTAGCCCTGCTGGACCACGTCCACGATGTCCTGCGGAGTGTCCAGCTTCTGGGTGCGCAGCTGGCCGAGGGAGCTCTTCTGGGCCGCGAGGAAGGTGCCGACCTGCTGCGAGAGCGCGTCGTTGTCGGTGACCCCGGAGACCGCCGCCTGCAGCGTCAGGATGTCCTGGTTGGTCCGCTGCTGGGCCTGCTGCACCTCGGTGCTGGGCCTGCCCGTCAGCCGGGGAACCAGGGAGGAGTCCCGCTCCGTCTCAAGGTCGTGGACGACTGTGAGCGCCTGCTCGACGACCTTGGCGACCTTCTCGTTCTGTCCGGCCGCCTGGTAGGTGTCGACCTGGTCCTTGACCCTCAGTCCGGCGAAGCCGAGGCCGGTGACGACCGGGACGAGCAGAATCGCCGTCAGTCGCGTGGGCACGCGCCAGTTGCGGAAACGCCATGCGGAGCCGCCGGCGTCCATAGGTCCGGGATCTGCCTCGTTCTGGCTCACTGACTACAACCTCTCGGCTCCCATCCGGCGGATGGCTGGCATTTCAGCACGGGGCCGTTGCGGGGGCCAAACACCCGGTCAAGGGCCGCTTGCTGACGAAAAAACGGACATGGGGTCACAGAGTCGGCGAATTCCCACCTCCGCTTGGACGCTCCGCTTGCGGGTGCCTACCTCGCGTGACGCGGACGTGGGAATTACGTGCCGAACCGTTATGGAAACTTCAACGGATGACCTCTTCCGTTCACCGGAGCCGAGCCAGCAGCGCGTGCTCGACCAGCGTGATCAACGTGGTCTTGGCGCTGTCGCGGCGGCGCGCGTCGGTGCTGATGATCGGCGTGTCCGCGCCCAACTGCAGTGCCTCGCGCACCTCTTCGGGCCCGTGCAGGTGCTGGCCGTCGAAGTCGTTGATGGCGACGACGAAGGGCAGGCCGCTGTTCTCGAAGTAGTCGATGGCGGGGAAGCAGTCCGCCAGGCGGCGGGTGTCCACGAGCACGACGGCGCCGATGGCGCCGCGGACCAGGTCGTCCCACATGAACCAGAAGCGGTCCTGGCCGGGCGTGCCGAACAGGTAGAGGATCAGGTCCTGGTCCAGCGTGATGCGGCCGAAGTCCATGGCGACCGTGGTGGTCGTCTTGCCGCCGACATGGGTGAGGTCGTCGATGCCCGCGCTGGCCGAGGTCATCACGGCCTCGGTGCGCAGCGGGTTGATCTCGGAGACCGCTCCCACGAGCGTGGTCTTGCCGACGCCGAAGCCGCCCGCGACGACGATCTTCGCCGAGGTGGTGGCACGGGCGCCTGCGGTGCTAGAGCCTGCGAAGTCCACTGAGCACCCTTTCGAGCAGAGTCACGTCCGGGGAGCCTCCGGTCTCGGAGGCCGCCGCGGGCTGGTGGATGGCGACCAGGCCGGCTTCGGCCAGGTCCGCCACGAGGATGCGGGCCACGCCCAATGGCATGGGCACGAGGGCGGAGACCTCGGCGACCGACTTCACGTCACGGCAGAGCTCCACGATCCGGGCGTGCTCGGGCAGCAGGGTCCCGGCCCGGTACGCCTGCGGGGTGCTGGTGATCAGCGCCTCGATGGCGAGCTGGTACCGGGGCCGAGTGCGTCCGCCGGTCATGGCGTAGGGGCGAACCAGCGGTTGCCTTGCTCCGCCGTGTGGCGTGGTCATCGAACCTCCTTGGACTGCGCGGCTCCTGTGCCTTTCCGCGGCGAGGGTTGGTGGGAACGCGGTTCTGGCGTGCGGTCAGTGCGTACGTCGCGTACGTCGGCCCGGCTCAGTGGAGCAGGCTGCCCTGCAGCTCGGCGCGCAGGGCCGGGGTCAGCACGTCCCCGGCCCGGTCGACGAGCAGGGCCATCTCGTAGCCGACGAGGCCGATGTCGCTGTCCGGCGAGGCCAGCACGGCCAGGCTGGAGCCGTCGGAGACCGCCATGATGAAGAGGAAGCCGCGCTCCATCTCGACCACGGTCTGGGTGACCTTGCCGCCCTCGAAGATCCGCGAGGCGCCCTGCGTGAGCGACGTCAACCCGGAGGCCACGGCCGCCAGTTGGTCGGCCCGGTCACGCGGGAAGCCCTCGGACATCGAGAGCAGCAGACCGTCGGCGGAGACCACCACGGTGTGGGACACCCCGGGCGTGCTGTTCACGAAGTTGGTGATCAACCAGTTGAGGTTCTGTGCCGCTTGGCTCATCTGGCTCATGCGTCAGCGCTCCTGGGGGTTGGTGCCGTGGTTCGGGTTCGTGCCGGCCTGGCGGCCCTGCTGGATGCCGCGGCGCAGGTTCGTCAGCCGGCCCCGCACCTCCTCCGGCGAGCGGGACACCTGGGGGCCGGGCACGGCGGTGACGTCGGCCTCGGCCTGACCGGGCACGAGGTTGGCCTGCGGCACGCGGCGCGGCAGACCGGAGGGCATGACGCCGCCGGCGCTGGGCTCGCGCACCTGCTCGGCACGGCGCCAGGTCTCGTCGTTGGCGTTGGTCCGCCACGGGGCGGCGTCCGGCTGGGCGCCCGCGGCGGTCGCCCCGGCGGGGGCGGAGCCGGCCGGGAAGCCCCCGGGCGCGGCCGACTGGGGCCCACCCTGCGGTTCTGCCTGCGGGGCTGACGCCTCGTCACGGCCGAAGACCTGCACGGCGCGCATGCGGTCCGCGCGGCCGGCCCGGAACCAGTTGGACTCCATCTGCTCGAAGATCGGCGAGCCGGAGGGCCCCCCGGTCTCGGGCCCGGGCAGAGCTGCGCGGGGGAGCGGGTCGGTCAGCGGGTCCGCGACGCGGGGGGCGGGGGGAGCCGGGGGCTCCTCCTCGAAGTGCGGGCGGGCGAACTGGCCGGTGTCCCCGGCGGAGTGCTGCGGCGCGTCCGCGCCACCCCAGCCCTGCGGCCCGGCGGGCCGCGGCGCACCGTTCCCGAACTGTCCGCCCTGCGGCTGGCCGCCGAAGGTGTCAGCGGGCCGCGGAGCGTCGAACTGGCCGGCGCCGGGCGCCTGGGGGAGCGCACCCTGCTGGCCGCCGAAGGTGTCGCCGCGCGGGGCGTCGGCCCCGAACTGACCGGCGGTGGGGGGCTGCTGGCCCTGGGCGGGGATGCCCTGGCCGAAGGTGTCGCCCGGACGCGGCGCGTCCGCGGCGAACTGACCGGCGGGGCCGCCCTGCGGGAGACCGGGCTGCTGGCCGCCGCGCTGGGGGAGCGCACCCGGCTGGCCGCCGAAGGTGTCGCCGGGGCGCGGGCCGTCGAACTGACCGGCGCCGGGAGTCTGCTGGCCGCCGCGCTGGGGCAGCGCGCCGGGCTGGCCGCCGAAGGTGTCGCCCGGACGCGGGCCGTCGAACTGACCGGTCCCGGGGCCGCCCTGCGGGAGGCCGGGCTGCTGGCCGCGCTGGGGGAGCGCGCCGGGCTGGCCGCCGAAGGTGTCGCCGGGGCGCGGGGCGTCGGCCCCGAACTGGGCTGCCGCTGCGGGCTGCTGGCCCTGGCCGGGGAGGCCCTTGCCGAAGGCCTCGCCCGGGCCCTGGGGGAGGCCGGGCTGCTGGCCGCGCTGGGGCAGCGCACCCGGCTGGCCGCCGAAGGTGTCGCCCGGACGCGGGCCGTCGAACTGACCGGTCCCGGGGCCCTGCTGACCGGGGAGGCCCGGGCGCGGACCGGCGCCCGGAGGCACCGCACCGGGGCGCGGAGCGCCCTGGCCCGCCGCCCGCTGCGGGCCGCCGGCCCGCCGCTCGGCGACGTTGGTGACGTCGACCGGGAGCATGACGAGCGCCGTCGTGCCGCCGGAGTCGCTCGGGCGGAGCTGGATCCGGATGCCGTGACGCAGCGACAGACGACCGACCACGAAGAGGCCCATGCGGCGGGACACCGAGACGTCCACCACCGGCGGGTTCGCGAGCCGCTCGTTGATCTCGGCCAGGTCGTCGGGCGACAGGCCGATGCCCGTGTCGTGGATCTCGATCAGCACGCGGCCGTCCGGCAGCGCGTGACCGGTGACCCGCACCCGGGTCTGCGGGCTGGAGAAGGAGGTCGCGTTCTCGAGCAGCTCGGCGAGCAGGTGCACGAGGTCGTTGACGACGCGGCCGGCGACGTCCGCCGTCGGCACCGAGGCCAGCTCGATGCGCTCGTACTGCTCCACCTCGGAGGCCGCGGCGCGGAGCACGTCGACCAGCGGGACCGGGCGGGTCCACCGGCGGCCCGGGTCCTCACCCGCGAGGACGAGGAGGTTCTCACCGTTACGGCGCATACGCGTCGCGAGGTGGTCGAGCTTGAACAGCTGGGCCAGCTGGTCCGGGTCCGCCTCGCGCGACTCCAGCTCGGAGATCATGGACAGCTGACGCTGGATCAGACCCTGCGAGCGGCGCGAGAGGTTGGTGAACATCGCGTTGATGTTGCCTCGCAGCAGGGCCTGCTCGGCGGCCAGGCGGACCGCCTGGCTGTGGACCTTGTCGAAGGCTCGCGCCACGTGGCCGATCTCGTCCGTGGTGTCGATGCCGATCGGGGTGATCGACACGTCCACGTCCTGCGGGTCCGACTCGGACAGCTTGCGGACCAGGTCCGGCAGGCGGTGGTCGGCGACGTCCTCGGCGGTGTCCTGCAGCTTGGCCAGGGTGCGCACCATCGAGCGGGCCACGATCGCGGCGCCGGCGACGGCGACGACGAGGACCAGGGCGATCACCGCGGCGTTGACGATGGCGTCCGTGCGGGCCTGCGAACTGAGCGACTCCACCTTCGTGTTGAGCTCGTTGACGAGGATGTTCTCGGACGACGCCATCAGCGTCATCTGGGACATCGACTCACCCGTGCTCCAGTCGGCCGCGGTGACGGCCGCGTTCGCCGCGCCCTGGTCGAGCCAGGCCTTCATGTCGCGCTGGGTCGCCTGGACGTTGTTGTTCTGCTGCCAGGAGCCGATGAGGAACGCCGACTTCTCGGCGCCGTAGAGGGCCTGGAACTCCGACTTGTTGCGCGCCACGGCTTCGTTCGCGGCCTTGGCGTAGTCGACGTCCGAGGGGACGAACTTGTTCGCCTTGCCCTGCAACAGCGAGGCGCTGATGACGGCGCGGACGATCGAGTAGTTCTCCTTCCACTGCGCGAAGGCCTGCAGCGCGCGAGTGGACTGGATGAGCTCCTGGTTGGCCGAGGCCAGGGCGAGGTCGCCGGAGAGCTGGAGCAGCGGCTGGATCAGCGAGTCGTAGGCGGCCACGGACCGCTGGATGGATCCGTCCTCGGAGGTCGCGAAGGCGTTCAGCCGGACGCGGACGAGGAGGTCCAGCGAGCTGTTGATGTTGCGGACGTCGACACCGCGGCCCGGCAGCTGGGTCAGGTCCAGCTGCTGGGTGGCGTAGCTGAACTTCAGCTTCTTCTTGATGGTGTCGTTCTGCGCGTTCTGCACGGCCTGGGTCTGGCTGTCGCCGTTCCGCACGTTGGCGGCCATGGTGTCGCGCTCGGTCTCGAGGGCGTCCGCCAGCGCGGTGGCCGCGTAGGCGAGGTCACCCAGCTTCGACACCTTGCTCAGGTCCTGCTGCGACTGCAGCGAGGTCTGGATGCGCAGACCACCGAGCACCAGGGCGGCGACCACGGGGAGCAGCAGCAGCGCGATCAGCCTGGTGCGGATGCGCCAGTTGCTGAGGGCGTAGCGGCGCAGCCCGCTCACCCGCGCCGGGGCGACACGGCCTATTCGGCCCTTGGACTCCTCGGCCGTCTGCGGGCGCGGCGAAGCCTGCGGCCCGGTTCGCGGACCGGAGTCGGAGGAGGGGGGAGTCGTCGTCGGCGACGGCTGCTGGTGGCCGGCTGGTCCGCGGTCCGCCGGGTTGTCCGCGCCGCCACCCCTCTTGATACGTCCCTGCACTAGCGTCGCAACCTCTGGACCAGGCGCCCTTGCCGCCAGCAAGGCGGTCCGGACGGAGTCGAGTTCTCGGGTGGGCAGTGGACCCCCTGTCGGGATCCTGTGGAAGTGCCCTTTCGCCGCCGTGGAGTGGGCCCCGGCGCTGGCAGTAGCGCTGTGGAGGGGTGGCCTCCCGTCGGTCCGTGGCATTCCAGCACAGTGCTGGTACTCCAACAAGGGGCGACTCTCCGTAGCGGAGACCGCTACCAATTGCGCAACGCGCGTCACGGTGGGTGCACATTCGCGGGGGAGATTATTCGCATTTCGGACAGCGAACGTTGCAGCGAGCGTCTGTGGCGGTGACAGAGGGCCAGGATTTTGTCCGAAATGATGCGTAATGTCCGCAGGCGGTATCCGGCCACAATGTCGTAACTGTCCATTCCAGCCTGCGAAAAAGTGACCAAAATCACAGGCATTCGGCTAGTGCGGAGGCTGCTCCGTGTGGAATGAGATGCTGGATACGCAACTGAACGCAGCGCTGGGAAGACAGCCGCTGCCCCCGCGATGTGAGGTAGTCCGCGTGACGTACAAGACGACGATGAGCTTCCGCCCGACGGCCAACCCGCGCCGGACCGTGCTCGCGTCCCTGCCGGAGAACCCGGGCCCCGCGCTCCGCGAGTCCGCGACCACCCAGGCCCCGCTGCCCCGGCAGACGGCCAACCCGCGCCGCACCAACCTGATGGTCGCCCCGGAGATCAAGCCGGCCGACTGAGCCGCTCGCCGCGCGGCTGCGCGGCGCCTCGGAGCCCCCGCCCGCCGCGGGGGCTCCGCCGCGTTCCGGGCCCTAGGCTGAGGCCATGCGTATTGCGAGGTTTTCCAGCGAGGGTTCCGTCTCCTTCGGCGTCGTCGAGGGCGACCCGGCGCAGCCGGAGACGCTGACGGTGCAGGTGCTGGCCGGCCACCCGTTCGGCGACATCCAGGTCACCGGTCAGGTGCTGCCGCTGGCGGACGTCCGGCTGCTCCCGCCGATGCTGCCCAGCAAGATCGTCGCGGTGGGCCGCAACTACGCCGCGCACGCGGCCGAGATGGGCAACGAGGTCCCCGAGGTGCCGCTCACCTTCTTCAAGCCCTCCACCTCCGTCGTCGGCCCCACCGAGAACATCGCCTATCCGCCCTTCTCCCAGGACGTGCAGCCCGAGGCCGAACTCGCCGTCGTCATCGGCCGGATGTGCCGCGAGGTCCCCCACGCCCGGGTGCCCGAGGTGGTCTTCGGCTACACCTGCGCCAACGACGTCACCGCGCGGGACGTGCAGCAGCGCGAGGGGCAGTGGGCCAGGGCCAAGGGCTTCGACACCTCCTGCCCGCTGGGCCCGTGGATCGAGACCGACCTCGATCCGTCCGACCTCGCCGTCACCTGCACGGTCAACGGCGAACTGCGCCAGGCGGGCCGCACCTCGCAGATGGTCCGCTCGGTGGCCGACCTCGTCGTCCACATCTCCGAGGCGATGACCCTGCTCCCCGGCGACGTCATCCTCACCGGGACCCCCGCGGGCGTGGCCCCGGTCCAGATCGGCGACGAGATCTCCGTCACCGTCGAGGGCATCGGGACCCTGACCAACCGCGTGGTCAAGCGTGGCTGAGCCGATACGCGCGGTCGTCTGGGACATCGACGACACGATCTTCGACTACAGCGGCGCCGAGCGGGCCGGCATCCTCGGCCATCTGGAAGAGCTGGGCCTGCTCGGCGAGTTCGACTCGCCGGACCACGCGCTCGCGCTGTGGTGCCAGGACATGGAGAGCGCGTACGCGCGCTTCCTGGCGGGCGAGCTGGACCTGTGGGAGCAGCGCCGTGTCCGCGTCCGCGCCTTCCTCGGCCGGCTCGGCCTCCAGACGGACGACCCGGCGGCCTGGTTCCGCGGCTACCTCGACCACTACGAGCGGTCCTGGCGCGTCTTCCCCGACGTCCTGCCCGCCCTCGCCGGGCTGACCGGGTACCGGCACGGCCTGCTCTCCAACTCCTCGCTGCTGGTGCAGCGGCACAAGACGGCGAAGCTCGGCCTGGCGGAGCACTTCTCCTTCCTGCTCTGCTCGGAGGAGCTGGGCGTCGCCAAGCCGGCTCCCGAGGCGTTCCTCGCCGCGTGTACGGCACTCGACCTGCCGCCCCGTCAAGTCGCCTATGTGGGGGACAAGCTGGAGACCGACGCGCTCGGAGCGAGCGCCGCGGGCCTGCGCGGCATCTGGCTGGACCGCTCCGGAGCGGGCACGTCCGCGCAGGTGGAGCGGATCACGACGCTGGCCGAACTGCCGGAGTTGCTCCGCGTAACCGATTTTGGAGCGGTGCCCACCATCGGGTAGTGTTCCTCTTGTTGCGCCGCCCGGAAGGGACGGGGGAGAGCCGAAAGGCCCGAACCAAGATCGACCAGGTAGCCAATGGGGTATGGTGTAATTGGCAGCACGACTGATTCTGGTTCAGTTAGTCTAGGTTCGAGTCCTGGTACCCCAGCGCGAGTTTCCTCGCGAGACTCAGTTTCGCCCCCGTTGTGTAGCGGCCTAGCACGCTGCCCTCTCAAGGCAGTAGCGCCGGTTCGAATCCGGTCGGGGGTACCGAGAGAAAATGAGGCCCCCGATCGGGGGCCTTTTCTTTTTCTCCGGCTACTCCTCCAGAACCGCCTGGATATCGAGCTCGATCTCGATCGTGGTGCCCACGATGGCGATTCCGCGGTCGAACATCTCCCGCCAGTTGAGCGTGAAGTCCTCGCGGTGCAGCTCCGCCGAGGCGACGGCCGCGGTGCGCACGCCGCCGAACTGGTCCGGCCCGGTGCCCAGGTAGCGCGTGTCCAGGGACACGGAGCGGGTCACGGCGTGCAGGGTCAGCCCGCCCTGGACGGTCCAGCGGCTGCCGCTGCGGTGCGAGAAGCGGCTGCTGGTGAACTCGATCCGGGGGAAGCGCTCGACGTCGAAGAAGTCCGCGGAGCGCAGATGCGCGTCCCGCATCCGGTTGTTGGTGTCCAGGCTCGCGGCGTGGACGACGACCTGGAGAGCGGAGTTGTCCATGGGGTCGGCCACGTAGACGTGGCCCTCGAACTCGTTGAAGCGGCCATGGATCCGGGACAGCGCGAGATGCCGCGCGGTGAACCGGACCGTGGAGTGCTCCGGGTCGATCCGCCAGCGGCCTACCGGCGGCAGGGCCGAGTTCTCGGTCCGCTCGAGCGCCACCGGGCCGACGCCGGTGTGCTCGCCGGCCTCGACGAGCACGGTCTCACGGTGCGTCAGATAGCCGTCGGCGCCTGCGGAGAGGCGGTACTCGCCGGGGGAGAGGGAGACCACGTAGGTCCCGTACGGATCGGTCTCGCCCTGGGCGACCTGGCGGCCCATGGCGTCGGTCAGCGTGACGCCGGCGCCGGGGAGCGGTTGCCCGTTCTCGCTCCGGAGTTGGCAGCTGAGCAGACCCCCGCCCCAGGACAGGGTGGGGAAGACGGCACTCAGCTCCAGCGCCCCGGTGGAGGCGCGGCGGGCGGAGCGCCTGCGTCGCAGAAGATCATTCAGCATGGCCATATGGTTGCAGATGTCCGGACAGCGCTTCGCACACCTATCGGTGTGCGCGAAAGGGGCCCCGGATCCGCTACGATTGCTGCCGCACCGACGCCGCGAACTGCGGTGATCGCCTTGGGGTATGGTGTAATTGGCAGCACGACTGATTCTGGTTCAGTTAGTCTAGGTTCGAGTCCTGGTACCCCAGCCAGAAGCCCCGCAAGGGGCTTTTTTGCATTTGGCCGAAGGCCAATAGGGGCGCGGGGAACTGCGCGAGCAACCCACCACTCGGGNCGCTGTCGGGCTAGGCCCGACGGAGCGCCTCCGTGAGGCGGGCGGCGGCTTCGACGATGGCCTGGGCGTGGAGACGCCCCGGGTGGCGGGTGAGGCGCTCGATGGGGCCGGAGACGGACACCGCGGCGACGACGCGGTTGGACGGGCCGCGCACCGGGGCGGAGACCGACGCGACGCCGGGCTCGCGCTCGCCGATGGACTGGGCCCAGCCTCGCCGGCGGACACCGGACAGCGCGGTGGCCGTGAACCTCGCGCCCTGCAGGCCGCGGTGGAGCCGCTCCGGCTCCTCCCAGGCCAGCAGCACCTGGGCCGCCGAGCCGGCCTTCATCGGCAGCGTGCTGCCCACCGGCACGGTGTCCCGCAGGCCGGAGAGACGTTCCGCCGCGGCGACGCAGATGCGCAAGTCGCCCTGGCGGCGGTAGAGCTGGGCGCTCTCGCCGGTCACGTCGCGCAGGTGCGTGAGCACCGGGCCGGCCGTCGCCAGCAGGCGGTCCTCGCCTGCCGCGGCGGCGAGTTCGGAGAGTCGGGGGCCGAGGATGAAGCGGCCCTGCATGTCGCGTGTCACAAGCCGGTGGTGCTCGAGCGCGACCGCCAGGCGGTGCGCTGTGGGACGAGCGAGCCCGGTCGCGGAAACCAGTCCGGCCAGGGTCGCGGGGCCCGCCTCCAGCGCGCTCAGCACCAGTGCAGCCTTGTCGAGAACGCCGACGCCACTAGAGTTGTCCATGGCCTGATATTGCAGTCTCAGATGACGAGACGCAAGTTCAATCTTCTGCGATCTGCGCCACCCTTGGTCGGACAGCCCCCAGAAGACCACGAGTCCCAGGGGTTGTCTCACCGAACGAGAGCAGGACCGGCGGCGGCGTCGGTCGAAGGGATAGCGATGGGACGCACACTCGCGGAGAAGGTCTGGGACGACCATGTCGTTCGGCGCGCCGAGGGCGAGCCGGACCTCCTCTTCATCGACCTGCACCTGCTGCACGAGGTGACCAGCCCGCAGGCCTTCGACGGGCTGCGCCTGGCCGGCCGCAAGGTCCGCCGGACCGATCTCACGATCGCGACCGAGGACCACAACACCCCGACGCTGGACATCGACAAGCCCATCGCCGACCCGGTCTCCCGGGTGCAGCTGGAGACGCTGCGCAAGAACTGCGCCGAGTTCGGCGTCCGGCTGCACTCGCTGGGCGACGTCGAGCAGGGCGTCGTGCACGTCGTCGGCCCGCAGCTGGGTCTGACCCAGCCGGGCACCACCGTCGTCTGCGGCGACTCGCACACCTCGACCCACGGCGCCTTCGGCGCGCTGGCGTTCGGCATCGGCACCAGCCAGGTCGAGCACGTGCTGGCCACCCAGACGCTGCCGATGGCCCCGTTCAAGACGATGGCCATCACCGTCGAGGGCGAACTGCCCGAGGGCGTCACCGCCAAGGACCTGATCCTGGCCGTCATCGCCAAGATCGGTACCGGCGGCGGTCAGGGCTACGTCCTGGAGTACCGCGGCTCGGCCATCCGCAGCCTCTCCATGGAGGCGCGGATGACCATCTGCAACATGTCGATCGAGGCCGGCGCCCGGGCCGGCATGATCGCGCCGGACGAGACCACCTTCGCCTACCTGAAGGGCCGCGACCACGCGCCCAAGGGCGAGGACTGGGACGCCGCCGTCGCGTACTGGAAGACCCTGACCACCGACGAGGACGCGGTCTTCGACGCCGAGGTCTTCATCGACGCCAACGAGCTGACGCCGTTCGTCACCTGGGGCACCAACCCCGGCCAGGGCGCGCCGCTGGGCGCCAACGTGCCGAACCCGGAGGACTTCGCGGACCCGCAGGAGCGCATCGCGGCCGAGAACGCCCTGGCGTACATGGGCCTTGAGGCCGGCACCCCGCTGCGCGAGGTGAAGGTCGACGCCGTCTTCGTCGGCTCCTGCACCAACGGCCGGATCGAGGACCTGCGGGACGCCGCCGCCGTCCTGGACGGCCGTCAGATCGCCGACGGCGTGCGGATGCTGGTGGTTCCGGGCTCCGTCCGGGTCGCCCTGCAGGCGGTCGAGGAGGGCCTGGACAAGGTCTTCACCGCCGCCGGCGCCGAGTGGCGCCACGCCGGCTGCTCGATGTGCCTGGGCATGAACCCGGACCAGCTGGCCCCGGGCGAGCGCTGCGCCTCGACCTCCAACCGCAACTTCGAAGGCCGCCAGGGCAAGGGCGGCCGCACGCACCTGGTCTCCCCCCAGGTCGCCGCCGCCACCGCCGTGCTGGGCCACCTGGCCTCCCCGGCCGACCTGTCCGACCGCGTCTCCGTGGAGGTCTGAGAGTCATGGAGAAGTTCACCACCCACACCGGCCGGGCCGTCCCGCTGCGCCGCAGCAACGTCGACACCGACCAGATCATCCCGGCGCACTGGCTCAAGAAGGTGACCCGCACCGGCTTCGAGGACGGGCTCTTCGAGGCGTGGCGCAAGGACGAGTCCTTCGTGCTCAACCGCCCGGAGCGTCAAGGGGCTACGGTCCTGATCGCCGGTCCGGAGTTCGGCACCGGCTCCTCCCGCGAGCACGCCGTCTGGGCGCTGCAGAACTACGGGTTCAAGGCCGTCATCTCCTCGCGCTTCGCGGACATCTTCCGCGGCAACAGCCTCAAGAACGGCCTGCTGACGGTGATTCTGCCGCAGGAGACCGTAGAGCGGCTGTGGGCGCTGACCGAGGCGGACCCCACCGCCGAGGTGACCGTGGACCTGGAGGCCCGCGAGGTCCGCGCCGAGGGTGTCACGGCACCCTTCGAGCTGGACGAGAACGTGCGTTGGCGGCTGCTGAACGGTCTCGACGACATCAGCATCACCCTGCAGCAGGAGGCGGACATCGCCGCCTACGAGGCGCGGCGGCCGAGCTTCAAGCCCCGGACGCAGCCGGTCGGCTGACGCTGCGCCAGAAGATTTCCGGCCAGTCCGACGCAGTCCCCGCACCCCCCGTTTTCAGCCGTTTGGCCTGGAAGCGGGGGGTGCTTGGCTTGATCTCGGTGACGGTGTGTAAGGTCGCTCCGGCACTCGCGCGGAGCCGACTCGCCCCGCACAAGGCGGCACAACTCCCGTCTGATGGCACAATCTCCGCATGAGTCCGACACTCCGGCCACCCCGCGGTGACGATCCGGGAGAGCCCGAGGAGGACGAGCTGTACGCGCTCGTCGCCTTGCGGCTCAAGGAAGCGCACGCCCGCGTGCGCGCTCTGGACGTGTCGGAAGCTGAGAGGGCTTCGCTGACCCGCTCGTTGCTCATCGTGACGGAGGCGGCGAAGCGTGATCTCCCAGAAGCCGCACGGAGGTTGGCCCGTTTCGTGGACGACTTGGACCGGGGCGCGCATCGCCCGCCACCGACTCCCTGAAAGCCGAATCCATTGCGACACAAGGGTGATGCGCCCGTTTGGTTATTGAAATGGCGTATATACATGCCTAACGTGCGAATTGCCCAGAATGAATCATCCGGGCATCGGTTTCCGAAGGGGAAGACGTGAACAAGGCGCAGCTTGTTGAAGCGGTGGCCGAGCAGCTGGGTGGCCGCAAGGCCGCCGCAGACGCAGTGGATGCTGTGCTCGACACCATCGTTCGTGCGGTCCACGCGGGTGACCGCGTTTCCGTGACCGGGTTCGGCACCTTCGAGAAGGTGGACCGTGCCGCCCGCTTCGCGCGCAACCCGCAGACGGGTGAGCGCGTGAAGGTCAAGAAGACCGCCGTGCCCCGCTTCCGTCCGGGGCAGGGCTTCAAGGACCTCATCGCGGGCACCAAGAAGCTCCCGAAGACGGGCATCTCGGTGAAGAAGGCCCCCAAGGGCTCGCTCACCCCGGGCAAGAGCGGTGTCGCCGCGACGCCTGCCGCGAAGAAGGCGGCGGCGAAGAAGACCACTGCCAAGAAGACCACGGCCACGGTGAAGAAGGCCGCCGCCAAGAAGACCACGGCGACGGCTGCCAAGAAGACCACCGCGGCCAAGACCACGGCGGCGAAGAAGACCACCGCCACGGCGAAGAAGGCGGCTCCGGCCAAGAAGACCGCCGCCAAGAAGACCACGGCGGCGGTCAAGGCCCCTGCCAAGAAGACGGTCACCGCCTCCGCCACCCGCCCGGCGGCGAAGAAGACCACCGCGACGGCGGCCAAGAAGACCACCGCGGCGAAGAAGACCACCGCCGCGGCCAAGAAGACCACCGCGAAGAAGACGACGGCGCGCCGCACGGCCCGCTGACGCCCCCGCCCCACTCGAACGGGCCGGATCCCCCGGGGATCCGGCCCGTCGGCGTTTCCGGCGCTTCCGTGTTCCTGTGGTCTCGTCAGAAGGTCTGCAGCGTCACGAGGGTGATGCGCAGGGCGCTGCCGCTGCCCTCGGTCTCGATGCGCACCCGCTGACCCGGACGGAGCAGCCGCAGCCCACCGGCGTCGAAGGCCTCGGCGTCGAAGGGGACGGGGGTCCCGTCGTCCAGCAGCACCTGGCCGCTGCGCGTCTCGGAGTCGTACGTGAACGCTGTCGCCTGCATGCGCCGAGCCTATCCGCCCCCGTTTCGGCAGGACACGTCCCGTGAGGGGCGCGAGACCCTCGCCACACGCCAGCCACGCACCCCCCTAGGGGCGCGAGGAACTGCGCGAGGCACCCACCACTCGAAGAGGTTCGTCCCGCACTTGGGGTCGGACCTCCCCGAGTGGTGGGTGCCTCGCGCAGTTCCTCGCGCCCCTAACGGGGCATGGCAAGGGAACGGCAGCGCAGAAGCTCTGCCGTCCGGGGCCCGAGGCCGAGGGACGTGGCCGCGGTGAGGTCCTCGGGGGTGTCCACGTCGAGGCGGACGGTGGCGGCTGCGAGCGTCAACTCGCTTGCCCCGGAAGCACGGTGAGCGATTCTGGACGGGCCGCCGAAGCGGGGGGCGAGGGGCACGTCCGGCGCCGCCGCGAGGAGCGTCGTGCCGACCCCGTGGGCGTCCGCCAGAAAGGACCGGCCCGCGCCGCGCGCGGCGCCCAGCACCTCCGTCAACTCCCGTTCCCGCAGGGCGGGAAGGTCCGCCGACAGGGCCGCGCGCCAGCCATGGGCCTGTTCCGCGCCGAAGGCCAGCGCAGCGTTCAGGCCCCCGCCGGGCGCGTCGGGCACGACCTCCGCGCCCAGCGCGGCCAGCGCCGCCCCGGCCGCGGCGTCGTCGCACACGACGAGCACCCGGTGGACCTCGGGGGAGCCCAGCGCCGCGGCGACCGTGTCGAGGGCGAAGGCCAGGGCCAGCCGTTCCCGCAGCGGACCGACCGCGGCCAGCCGCGACTTGCCCACCGCCGGCGGCTTCAGCGGCACGATCAGAGTGAATCCCGTGCTCATCGCCGCAATTCTGCCTCCCGCGCGGGGGTGCCTCGACAGCCAGATCACGCAGGGGCGACACTTGTCCGGTCAGCAAATCCGGTGATCAGGCGAGGAGGAGTGCTCGTGCCCGGCACCAGCACCAGGGCGGCACGGCGGAACTACGGCTTCTGGTACCGCCTGGCGGCGGTCATCGCGAAGCCCCCGCTGTTCGCCCTCACCAAGAGGGACTGGGGCGGCTGGGAGCACTTCCCGGAGACCGGCGGTTTCATCTCCGCCGTCAACCACAACTCCTACCTGGACCCGCTCGTCTACGGCCACTACGCCTACGACTCCGGCCGCCCCGCCCGCTTCCTCGCCAAGGCCGGGATCTACAACACGCCGGTCGTGAAGACGATCCTCAAGGGCGCCAAGCAGATCCCCGTCTACCGCGGCAGCGCCGACGCCGCGCAGGCGTTCCGGGCCGCCATCGACGCCGTCAACAGCGGCGAGAACGTGGCCATCTACATCGAGGGCACGCTCACCCGCGACCCCGGCCTGTGGCCGATGAGCGGGAAGACCGGCGCCGCCCGCATCGCGCTGATGACCGGCTGCCCGGTCATCCCGGTGGCCCAGTGGGGCGCCCACGAGATCATGCCGACCTACGCCAAGGGCGGGAAGGGCCACCGCCGCTTCCGTCCCTTCCCCCGAAAGACCGTCAAGGTCCTTGCGGGGCCGCCGGTCGACCTGTCCCGCTGGGAGGGCAAGGAGTTGACGGCGACGGTGCTGCGCGAGGCCACCGACGCGATCCTCGACGACATCACGAAGCTGCTGGAGCAGTTGCGCGGTGAGCCGGCCCCGGCCGAGCGCTACGACATGGCCCGGGCGCGCGCCGCCAAGGCCGCCGCCGCGAAGGCCGAGACGGAGCCGGAGGCCGCAGAGTGAGCACCCGCTGCGCCGTGTTCAGCGCCGGCTCCTGGGGCACCGCGTTCGGGATGATCCTCGCCGACGCCGGCTGCGAGGTGACCCTGTGGGGCCGCCGCCAGGAGCTCGTCGACGGCATCAACCGCGACCACGTCAACGCCGACTACTTCCCGGACGTCGAACTCCCCGCCGGGGTCAGCGCCACGACCGACCCCGCGAAGGCCGCCGAGGGCGCGGAGTTCGTCGTCCTCTCGGTGCCCTCGCAGACGCTCCGCGCCAGCCTGCGCGCGTGGGCCCCGCTGTTCGCCAAGGACAGCGTGCTGGTGAGCCTGATGAAGGGCGTGGAACTGGGCACGGCCAAGCTCATGAGCGAGGTCATCGGCGAGGTCGCCGAGGCCGCGCCGGAGCGCATCGCCGTGGTCTCCGGCCCCAACCTGGCCGGCGAGATCGTGCGGCGGCAGCCCGCGGCCGCGGTGGTCGCCAGCGCGGACGAGGACGTGGCCCGCCGGCTCCAGGCCGCCTGCCACACCGGCTACTTCCGCCCCTACACCAACACCGACGTCGTCGGCTGCGAGCTGGGCGGCGCGGTGAAGAACGTCATCGGCCTCGCGGTGGGCATCGTCGACGGCATGGGCTTCGGCGACAACACCAAGGCCGCGCTGATCACCCGGGGACTCGCGGAGACCACCCGGCTCGGGCTGGCGATGGGCGCGGACCCGCACACCTTCGCCGGACTCGCGGGCATGGGCGACCTGGTCGCCACCTGCTCCTCGCCGCTGTCCCGCAACCACACGTTCGGCATGAACCTCGGCCGGGGCATGTCCCTCGCGGAGACGGTGGCCGCGACGAAGCAGACCGCGGAGGGCGTCAAGTCCTGTGAGTCGGTGCTGGATCTGGCGGGCCGTCACGGCGTCGAGATGCCCATCACCCGGACGGTCTTCGAGGTCGTGCACGAGGGCAAGCCGCTGGGCGTCGCGGTCAAGGAGCTGATGGGCCGCTCGGCCAAGCCCGAACGCTGAGCACGCGCCCCGTGCGGCGGCGCCAATACGGCGTCCGTTCGAAGGTGCGGGTAGTCTCCATCGGGATATGAGCACTCAGCCTTCCTCTTCCAGTTCCCGCAAGCCGCGTGTGGCCGTGGTCTTCGGCGGTCGCAGCTCCGAGCACCCGATCTCCGTCGTCACGGCCGGAAGCGTCCTCCGCGCCCTGGACCGCGAGAAGTACGAGGTGCTGCCCATCGGCATCACCACCGACGGCCGTTGGGCCCTGACGGCTGACGAGCCGTCACGCATGGCCATCACCGACGGCCGGCTGCCGGCCGTCGAGGAGATCGCCGAGAGCAGCGAGGGCCAGGTGGCTCTGCCGGTCAGCCCGGTCTCCCGGGACGTCGTGCTCTCCGAGCCGGGCAGCGTGCCCAAGGCGCTCGGCGAGGTGGACGTCGTGCTGCCGCTGCTGCACGGCCCCTGGGGCGAGGACGGCACGCTGCAGGGCATGCTCGAACTGTCCGGCGTGCCCTACGTGGGTTCCGGCGTGCTGTCGAGCGCGGTCGGGATGGACAAGGAGTACACCAAGCGGGTGCTCGAGTCCTTCGGCCTGCCCGTCGGCCCCTACACGGTGGTCCGCCCGCGCGAGTGGGCCACGGAGGAGGGCCGCGCGGCGGCACGGGCCCGGATCGCGGAGCTGGGCTACCCGGTTTTCGTGAAGCCGACCCGGGCGGGTTCGAGCATCGGCATCACCAAGGTGAAGGACCCGGCCGACCTCGACCGCGCCATCGCCGAGGCGCAGCGGCACGACCCGAAGGTCATCGTCGAGAAGGGCCTGACGGGGCGTGAACTGGAATGCGGCGTCCTGGAGTTCGAGGACGGACCGCGGGCCAGCCTGCCGGCCGAGGTGCTGGTGTCGGAGGAGTTCGACTTCTACGACTTCGAAGCCAAGTACATCGACAGCAACGAGGTGCGCATCCCGGCCGAGCTGACCGAGGACGAGACGCGGCGTCTGCGGGAGGTGGCGGTGGAGGTCTTCGAGGCGCTGTCGTGCGAGGGACTGGCCCGGGTGGACGTCTTCCTGCTGGAAGACGGCGGCTACGTGGTGAACGAGATCAACACCATGCCCGGCTTCACGCCCATCTCCGCGTTCCCGCGTATGTGGGAGGCCACGGGGGTCTCCTACCCGGAGCTGGTCAGCCGCCTCATCGACACCGCCCTCCACCGCTCCACCGGCCTCCGGTAGGGCACCCGGAGGCGGGCGGAGGGAACTGCGCGAGCAACCCACCACCCGGGGAGGTCCGGCCCGCAGATCGGGTCGGCCCCCGAGAGTGGGTTGCTCGCGTTGTTCCCCCCGCGCCTCTGCGGGGCTAACTGCACTCGAAACGGTGTTCCGGGTCCTGAGGGTCGTTCCTGCCGACCGGCGCGGCGAGCGCGGCCAGCGGGGACTCCTTGTACGTCGAGGGGACCGTCACCTCCACGTACGTGTGCTGCTTCACCGTGGTCAGCACCATCCCGCCGCCCTTCTGCGGGACCGCCACCCAGCAGACGCCGTTGACCTCCATGCCCTGCGACTTCTGCCCCGTGGGGTCGTACTCCGGGGAAGCGGGGTTCACGACGCCCGGCTGCGGCACCCCGCAGCGCAGCGTGATCGCCGGGTCCCCCCAGGCCGCGACCGTGGCCGCGTCGGGCGTCGTGGGGCGGCGCTTCAGGCCGTTGAGCGTTCCCGGCAGCGCGGCCTTCACGGCCGCGCACTGCCGGGCGGCGACCCCGCTCACGCTCGGGGCCGGGACGGACACGCTGTCACTGCCGCACGCGGCCAGCGACAGGGCGCAGCCCAGGACCGCGGGCAGGGCGAAGCGTCGCGCGGCGGAAGAGGTGCTCACACCCCGCGATGCTAGGCCAGGCCGCCGTGCGGGCCCGCAGGGGGCCCTACAGATGGACCACCGGGCAGGTCAGGGTGCGGGTGATCCCGTCCACCTTCTGCACCTGGGCGACGACCATGCGTCCCAGGTCGTCCACGGTGTCCGCCTCGGCACGGACGATCACGTCATAGGGGCCGGTGACGTCCTCCGCCGTCAGTACGCCGGGAATCGAGGAGATGATCTCGGCGACCGCGGTCGCCTTGCCGACCTCTGTCTGGATCAGGATGTATGCGTGTACCACGGTGGACCTCCTGGCGGCTCGGTGCGGAGATCGAGATACCCATGAACCGGCGAACATGAACAAGCAATCACCGGCAGGGGGATCGCCACGGTAGCGCGCCTCCGTCTCCGGCCGGGAGACCTGCGCGTGACTTGCAGGGCGTACGCTGCGCGCGACAGGTTGACGCACGGACGCACACGGCGGTCACGAGAGGCGCACGGAAGGCGCGGGGAAGGTAGCGGCATGGCAGGCAACGTCGGCGAACTCGGCGAGTTCGGACTGATCCGCGAGTTGACGTCGCGTCTGCCGCGGACCGCGGCCGTGGAGGTCGGGCCCGGGGACGTCGCCGCCGTCGTGGCGGCCCCGGACGGGCGGGTCGTCGCCACCACGGACGTGCTGATCGAGGGCCGCCACTTCCGCCGCGACTGGTCCACCGCCTACGACGTGGGCCGCAAGGCCGCCGCGCAGAACCTCGCCGACGTCGCGGCCATGGGCGCGGTGCCCACCGCGCTGCTGCTCGGCCTGGTCACCCCCGCCGAACTGCCGGCCACCTGGGCGCTGGAGCTGATGGACGGCCTGCGGGACGAGTGCGCCGTGGCGGGCGCCGCCGTCGTCGGCGGGGACGTCGTGCGCGGGGACACCGTCATGGTCTCCATCACTGCGCTCGGTGACCTGCAGGGGCGGCGGCCGGTGGTCCGCTCCGGGGCGCGCCCCGGGGACAAGATCGCGGTGACCGGCTGGCTGGGCTGGTCGGCCGCCGGACTCGCCGTGCTGGCGCGCGGGTTCCGCTCGCCGCGGGCCTTCGTCGAGGCGCACCGGCGTCCCGAGCCCCCGTACCAGGCCGGCCCGGCCGCCGCCCAGTTGGGCGCCACATCGATGATCGACATCAGCGACGGCCTGGTCGCGGACCTGGGCCATGTCGCCGCCGCCAGCAAGGTCCATCTGGACCTGCGCGCCGCCGACTTCGACGTCCCCGCGCAGATGGCGGACATCGGGCAGGCGGTCGGGGTCGACCCCATCGTCTGGGTGCTCTCCGGCGGGGAGGACCACGCGCTGGTGGCGACCTTCCCCAAGGAGGTCCAACTTCCGTCCCGCTGGCGGGTGGTGGGCGAGGTCCTGCGGCCCGCCGAGGGCGGCCGGGTGACCGTCGACGGTGCGCCCTGGGAGCGCACGGCGGGCTGGGACCACTTCGGAAGTTGACGCACCGTCGGAAGAGTTCGCAGCTCAGCGGGGATTGTGCATAGGCTTGGCCCCATGCGACTCGGCGTGCTGACCAGTGGCGGAGACTGCCCAGGGCTCAACGCGGTGATCCGCTCGGTGGTGCACCGGGCGATCACCGACCACGCGGACGAGGTCGTCGGCGTCGAGGACGGCTTCCTCGGCCTGATCGAGAACCGCACCCGCACGCTGACGCTGGACGACGTCCACGGCATCCTCACCCGAGGCGGCACCATCCTGGGCTCCGCCCGGGTCGCCCGCGACCGGATGCGCGAGGCCGTCTCCCGCGCCAAGGAACTGGCCGACGAGGTCGGCATCGACGCCCTCGTCGCCATCGGCGGCGAGGGGACGCTCACCGCGGCCCGGATGTTCTCCGACGCCGGCCTGCCGGTGGTCGCCGTCCCCAAGACCATCGACAACGACATCGACGCCACGGACGTGACCTTCGGCCACGACACCGCGGTGCACGTCGCCACCGAGGCCATCGACCGGCTGAAGACGACGGCCGAGTCGCACCAGCGGGTGATGGTCGTCGAGTTGATGGGCCGTCACACCGGCTGGATCGCGCTCAACGCCGGGATGGCGGGAGGCGCCCACGGCATCCTGATCCCGGAGCGGCCGTTCGACATCGAGACCGTCTGCTGCATGATCGAGGAGCGCTTCGCCCGCGGCAAGAAGTTCGCCATCGTCGCGGTCGCGGAGGGTGCCCGGCCCGCCCCGGGCACGATGAAGTTCGAGCACGGCGGCACCGACCTGTACGGGCACCAGACCTTCGGCGGCATCGGCAACCGGCTCTCGGCGGAGATCGAGCGCTGGATCGGCAAGGAGTCGCGTCCGGTCATCCTCGGCCACACCCAGCGCGGCGGCAGCCCCACCGCCCAGGACCGGGTGCTGGCCACCCGCTTCGGCTGGCACGCGGTCGAGGCCGCCCACGAGGGCGCGTTCGGCCACATGACCGCGCTGCGCTCCGGCAGGATCGTGCCGGTGCCGATCGCGGACGCGGTGGCCCGGCTGAAGACGGTCCCCGAGAGCCGCTGGATCGAGGCCGAGGCCGTGCTGTGACCGGGCACTGAGTAGGTTGGGGGCATGCCTACCGCAGCTCCCGCACGCGTCCTGACCATCGCCGGCTCCGACTCCGGAGGCGGCGCGGGCATCCAGGCGGACCTCAAGACCATGCTGGCGCTGGGCGTCCACGGCATGAGCGTCGTCGCGGGCGTCACCGCGCAGAACTCGCTCGGCGTCCAGGGCTACTGGGAGCTGCCGGTCGAGGCGGTCCGGGCGCAGTACCGCAGCGTGGTGGACGACATCGGCGTGCAGGCGGTGAAGACCGGGATGCTGGCCTCGCCCGAACTGGTCTCCCTGGTCGCCTCGCTGCTCGCGGACGTGGACGCGCCCGTGGTGGTCGACCCGGTCGGCGTCTCCAAGCACGGCGACGCGCTGCTGGCCCCCTCGGCGGTCTCGGTGCTCCGCGACGAACTGCTGCCCCGGGCCACGGTGGTGACGCCCAATCTGCACGAGGTGGCCCAGCTGACCGGCCTTGAGGTGGCCGGGGAGTCCGACATGCCCGAGGCTGCGCGGGCGGTCCAGGACCTCGGCGCCCAGTGGGCACTGATCAAGGGCGGCCACCTGGAGGGCGAGGCGGCTGACCTGCTCCGCGGCCCGGACGGAAGCGAACACTGGTTCCGCGCGGAGCGGTACGACAACCGGCACACCCACGGGACGGGCTGCACGCTGGCTTCGGCGGTCGCGTCCCATCTGGCCCTCGGACTGTCCGTCCCGGACGCGGTGGCGGCCTCGAAGACCTACATCACGGGCGCGATCGCGGCGGGGTTCCCGCTGGGCGACGGCATCGGCCCCGTGGACCACGGCTGGCGCTTCCGCGGCTAGAGCCCACAGGGGCGCGGGGCCTCCCACCCGAAGGGTGGGGGATCCCCGCGCCCCTGGGCAGGTGCGCAAAAAGGTCCGAGGGCGGGCTCACCTGGTGGTGAACCCGCCCTCGGACGGAGGCGTTCAGGGCCGCGTCAGCGCGACACCTTGCCGGCCTTGATGCACGAGGTGCAGACGTTGAGCCGCTTCGGCGTACGCCCGATCACAGCGCGGACCGTCTGGATGTTGGGGTTCCAACGGCGACGGGTCCGACGGTGCGAGTGGGAGATGTTGTTGCCGAAGCCCGGCCCCTTGCCGCAGACGTCGCAGTTGGCAGCCACGGAGTCACTCCAAAGACTTCAGATGCACTAACAGTTCCTACCCCCGCCGTCACAACGGGCTGGACGTCTGCCGTCCGGCACTGGTGTCGAGGGGTGGCCTGGAGGACTCCAGGCAACCGGAGCAGCATACAGGCTGACTCCGCTCACCACGAAACTACCATGACCCGTCCCCCATCCCCGCATCCGCCTGGATCGACGCAGCTCGCGGGGCCGGTAGCCTGGCAGCGCCGTGACGCCCGCCGCCCCAGCGCAGTCCGCAGTCAAGGAGAGATCCGGTGCCCGACGCCTTCGACGCAGTCGCCGTGCGCAGCTGGTGCCGCCTCGCACTGGCCGCTCTCGGGCAGGCGCGCGAGGAGATCGACGCGCTCAACGTGTACCCGGTCCCGGACGGGGACACCGGCACCAACCTCTACCTCACGGTCGAGTCCGCCGCCCAGGCGGTCGCCGCCGAGCCGGCCGCCGCGGATGCCGGGGGGGCTCTCCGCGC
>NZ_JBHSQJ010000019.1:79077-93488 GCF_042658505.1 Streptacidiphilus monticola
CTCTCCGCGCGATGGCGCACGGTGCGCTGCTCGGGGCCCGCGGGAACTCGGGCGTGATCCTCTCCCAGCTGCTGCGCGGCATCGCCGCCACGCTCTCCGCCGCNGCCGTCGCCGCGGCCGCCGCCGACGCCGTCGCGGCGCTGCCCTCGGACGCCGGTCTCGCCGCCGTCGCCGAGGAGGCGCACCGCGCGGCCCGGGCCGCGCTGGCGCGCACGCCAGGGCAGTTGGACGTGCTGGCCCGGGCGGGCGTCGTGGACGCGGGCGGTCGTGGCCTGGTCGCCGTGCTCGGCGCGCTCGCCGACGCGCTCAGCGGCAACCGGCCGCTGGGCCCCCTGGCCCTGGCTGCTGACGGGCTGTCAGAGGCCCAGCTGCCGCACACGCCGCACGTGATCGCCCCCGGAAGCCCGGCCTACGAGGTCATCTACCTGCTGGACGCCGAGGACGCGGCGCTGCCTCCCCTGCGGGCCAGGCTGGGTGCGCTCGGCGACTCGCTCGTCGTGGTCGGCGGCGACGGGCTGTGGAACGTCCACGTGCACGTGGACGACCCCGGCGCCGCCGTCGAGGCGNTCGAGGCGGGGCGGCCGCACCGCATCCGCATCACGCACTTCGCCTCGGCCGCCGTCGAGGCGGGCAGGGCGGAGACCGAAGCGGCGGCGGACAGTCGCGGCGTCGTCAGCATCGTCCACGGCGAGGGGCTGGCCGGGCTGTGCGCGGACGCGGGGGCGGCCGTGCTGCACGCCGATCCGGACCGGGCCCCGACCACTGGCGAGCTGGCCGCGGCGGTCCGCGGCACCGGGGCCCGCGAGGTGGTGCTGCTGCTCAACGACGCCGAGCTGCGCGCCGCCGCGGGCGCGGCGGCGGAGCAGTTGCGGCGGGAGGGCATCCGGCTGGCGGTGATCCCGACCCGCTCGCCGGTCCAGGGCCTCGCCGCCCTGGCCGTGCACGAGCCCGGCCGGCGGTTCGACGAGGACGTGGTCGCCATGACCTCGGCGGCGGGAGCCACCCGTTACGCCGAACTCGCCGTCGCGGAGGGCGAGTCCTGGACCATGGCCGGGGTCTGCCAGGCCGGGGACGTGCTCGGGCTCATCGACGACGACGTGGCCGTGATCGGCGAGGACCCGGAGCGGACCGCGTCCGTGGTGCTGGACCGGATGCTCGCGGCGGGCGGCGAACTGGTCACCCTGATCCTCGGCGACGACCTGCCGAAGAGCGTCGCGGAATCCCTGGTGTCCCACGTGCGCCGCACCAACCCCGTCGTGGACACCGTCGTCTACGAGGGCGGCCAGCAGTCCTCGCTGCTCCTGATCGGCGTGGAGTAGCCGGGCACGGCGGCCCGGGCTGGGGCCTCCCGTCAGGGGGAGGTGCTAGGACTGTAGGCGTGTCCGCGCTCGAAGAACCCCTGAAGAAGCTCGTCGGCGGCGCCTCGGCCAAGCAGCTCGCCGAGGGGCTGGACCTGCACACCGTCGGAGACCTGCTGCACCACTTCCCGCGCCGCTACACGGAGCGGGGCGAGCTCACCCGCCTGGACGAGCTGGAGCTCGACGAGCAGGTCACCGTCGTGGCCCGGATCGAGAAGACGACGCTGATCCCCTTCCGGGGCGCGAAGAAGGGCAACCGCCTCGAGGTCGTCGTCACCGACGGGCGCGGGCGGCTCAGCCTCACCTGGTTCAACCAGCCCTGGCGCAAGGAGCAGCTGGTCCCCGGCCGCAGCGGCATGTTCGCCGGCACGGTCAGTGTCTTCAACCGGACCCGGCAACTGACCAACCCGGACTACGAGCTGTTCGGCAGCGACACCGACCCGGACGCGGTGGACGAGTTCGCCGGGCGGCTGATCCCGGTCTATCCGGCGACGGCCAAGCTGCCCTCATGGAAGATCGCCAAGGCCGTGAACGCGCTCCTCCCGGTCGTGGACTGGGACGCGCTCGAGGACCCGCTGCCGCCCCAACTGCTCTCGCACAAGGGGCTGTTGCCGCTGCGTCAGGCGCTGGAGCAGATCCACCGGCCGCGCAACCGGGCCGAGGTGGAGGCCGCGAGGTCCCGGCTCAAGTGGGACGAGGCCTTCGTTCTGCAGACCGCGCTCGCCCTCCGGCGTGCGGACGACTCCGCGCGCCCTGCCGTACCGCGTGTGCCCCGGCCCGGGGGCCTGCTGGACGCGTTCGACGCCCGGCTCCCGTTCGAGCTGACGGCGGGTCAGCAGAAGGTCTCCGCCGAGATCCTGGGCGACCTGGCCGCGGAGCACCCGATGCACCGGCTGCTCCAGGGCGAGGTCGGCTCCGGCAAGACCATGGTCGCCCTGCGCGCCATGCTCGCGGTCGTCGACGCGGGCGGCCAGGCCGCGCTGCTGGCGCCCACCGAGGTGCTGGCGCAGCAGCACCACCGCAGCATCACCGAGATGATGGGCGACCTCGCCGAGGGCGGCATGCTCGGAGGCTCCGAGGTCGGCACGAAGGTCGCCCTGCTCACCGGCTCGATGGGCGTCCCCGCCCGCCGTGCCGCGCTGCTGGACCTGGTCAGCGGGGACGCCGGGATCGTCATCGGCACGCACGCGCTGATCGAGGACGTGGTGCAGTTCCACGACCTGGGCCTGGTCGTCGTGGACGAGCAGCACCGGTTCGGCGTCGAGCAGCGGGACGCCCTCCGCGCCAAGGGCGAACGCCCGCCGCACCTGCTGGTGATGACGGCCACGCCGATCCCCCGCACGGTCGCGATGACGGTCTTCGGGGACCTGGAGACCTCGGTGCTGGACCAGCTTCCGGCCGGGCGCTCGCCGATCGCGTCGCACGTCGTCCCGGTCGCGGAGAAGCCCAACTTCCTGGCGCGGGCCTGGGAACGGGTCCGGGAGGAGGTGGCCCAGGGGCACCAGGCGTACGTCGTCTGCCCCCGGATCGGGGACGAGGAGGACGAGAAGAAGCAGAAGAAGGCCGCCAGGTCCGGTGCCGGTTCCGGCGCGGACGGGGAGGACCGGCGTCCGCCGCTGGCGGTGCTGGAGGTCGCCGAGCAGCTGGGCGCCGGACCGCTGGCCGGCCTGCGCCTCGGCATCCTGCACGGCCGGATGGCCCCGGACGCGAAGGACGACGTCATGCGCCGTTTCGCGGCCGGCGAGGTGGATGTCCTCGTGGCGACCACGGTCATCGAGGTGGGCGTCAACGTCCCGAACGCGACGGTGATGGTCATCATGGACGCCGACCGCTTTGGCGTCTCCCAACTCCACCAGCTGCGCGGGCGCGTGGGCCGCGGCAGCGCGCCGGGCCTGTGCCTGCTCGTCACCGACCTGCCCGGCGGCACCGCCACCAGGGCCCGGCTGGAGGCGGTGGCGGCCACCCTGGACGGCTTCGAGCTCTCCCGGATCGACCTCGAACAGCGCCGCGAGGGCGACGTGTTGGGCCAGGCGCAGTCGGGCGTGAAGTCCTCGCTGCGGGTGCTCTCGGTCCTGGACGACGAGGACGTCATCGCCGAGGCGCGGGCGGAGGCGAGCCGGCTCGTCGAGCAGGACCCGGACCTGACGGCCCATCCGGCGCTGCGCGGGGCGTTGCACAGCCTGCTCGCCGCGGACCGCGCGGACTTCCTGGAGAAGGGCTGAACGCCCGTTCCGGGACCGGGAATTGTCAGTGCCCCCTGCGAGAATGGGAACTGTTCAGGAGCCCACCTGGCAGGGGGTACTTCCATGGCATTCCGTCACCTCAACGAGCTTCCGCTGGGGGACAAGGTCTTCCGCATCGAGCTCTCCAGCGAGGACGACCGCGAGGTCGCCCTCACCCTCACCGGCTGGCGCGAGGGCGCGCCCGGCGAGCCCATCGCCTCGGGCCGGCTGCGCCTCCCGGTCGAGGACACCGCCTCGCTCCGGATCGCACTCAACCGCGCCCTGCGCGCGCTGGCCATCGTCGCCGACGTCTCCGAGCCCATCCCCGACCGTGACGTGCTGCGCGAGCTCTACCCGGGCCACGGCGCGCCGTGGGTCCCGCAGCACGAGGAGGAGTTGGTCCGCAGGTTCCACGAGGGCGAGACCGTCGCCCGGATAGCCGCCCGCTTCGGGCGCACGCCCGATTCCGTCCGCACCAAGCTGCGCGAGCTCGGCCACGACCCCCGCCGCCCGGAGTACTGCCCGCCCGACGGCTGCCTCTCCTGGTCCCGCTACGCCTCCCCGGCGCTGCTGGGCGCAGGTGACGCCCCGTCAGAGCCCTGACCGCCCAGGGCCCTCCGGCACCACCGTCCCGGAGGGCCCGCCTTCCGCTCCGGACCGTTCGGGCCACCGCTGTGGGGCCTATCTCGCGCTCCGGGCCCTTCGGCACGATTACCCCGGTGGGTTCACCGTCGGCGCTGGACCGTTCGGGCCACCGCTGTGGGGGCCTATCTCGCGCTCCGGGCCCTTCGGCACGATTACCCCGGTGGGTTCACCGTCGGCGCTGGACCGTTCGGGCCACCGCTGTGGGGGCCTATCTCGCGCTCCGGGCCCTTCGGCACGATTACCCCGGTGGGTTCACCGTCGGCGCTGGACCGTTCGGGCCACCGCTGTGGGGGCCTATCTCGCGCTCCGGGCCCTTCGGCACGATTACCCCGGTGGGTTCACCGTCGGCTCCGGACCGTTCGGGCCACCGCTGTGGGGGCCCATCTCCCGTTCCGGGCCCTCCGGCACGATTACCCCGGTGGGTTCACCATCGGCGCTGGACCGTTCGGGCCACCGCCGTGGGGGCCAATCTCGCGCTCCGGGCCCTTCGGAAGACCCCCGTGGAGGGCCCGCCCTTCCGTCGCGCGCCGTCCGGATCACCGCTTCGGAGGGCACATCCTCCTCGCCCGGCGGGGGAGACCACTCCGATCTGCGCCCCCTGACCCGAAGCCGCCCGGGCGGTCCGGTGCAGGGGGCGGTTCGGGTTCAGCCCACGGGCGGGCCGCCGTGCCCGGGTTGGCGAAGGTGGTCCCGCAGGGCTCGCAGGGCTCGCGGGGCGACGCGCCTGATCCCCGGTTCTCCGCCCGCCTCACGAAACCGGCCTGCGGCCGCCCTCTGCCCGGAGGGCCTGGCGGTGCCGGCTGCCCTGAGCGGGCNCCTCGCAGGGGCCACTGACGGCGCAGTGGAGCTGGGGCTCCGGGGTCGGCGGAGCCGTCAGCGGATAGCGTGGGGGCGACCGCAGGCACTCAGTTCCGAAGGTGTGAGCAGCGCAATGACCCGCGTCATCGCCGGGGCGGCCCGGGGCCGCCGGCTGGCCGTACCGCCAGGGGAGGGCACCCGCCCCACCTCCGACCGTGCGCGGGAGGCGCTCTTCTCCACGCTGGAGTCGCTGCGCGGCTCCCTCTCCGGCGCCCGGGTGCTCGACCTGTTCGCAGGTTCGGGCGCCGTGGGCCTGGAGGCGCTCTCCCGCGGCGCGGCGCACACGCTGCTCGTCGACGCCGACCCGGCAGCGGTCAAGGCCATCACCGCCAACATCCGCAGCCTCCGCCTGCCCGGGGCGGAGGTCCGCTCCGGCAAGGCCGAGCGTGTCCTCGCCGGGGAGCCTCCCCGCATGCCCTACGACGTCGTCTTCCTCGACCCGCCCTACGCCGTCCCGGACGCCGCGTTGCGCGAGATGCTGATCACACTCGCCCGCCAGGGCTGGATCACGGACGACGCGATCGCCACTGTGGAGCGCAGCACCAGGGGCGGTGAATTCGCCTGGCCGGAGGGCTTTCTGGCGATCCGTGAGCGACGTTACGGCGAGGCCACCCTCTGGTACGGGCGTGCTGCCGCCGCCACCGCCGTCGACGAAGCCGGGGAGTGAGTGAGAGAGATGAGCCAGATGTCCACCGAACGCCGTGCCGTGTGTCCGGGGTCCTTCGACCCGATCACCAACGGACATCTCGACATCATCGAGCGCGCCTCCCGGCTCTACGACACCGTCTACGTCGCCGTCGCGATCAACCGCTCCAAGGCGGGGCTGTTCACCGTGGAGGAGCGGATCGACATGATCCGCGAGGCCACCGCCGGCTACGGCAACGTCCGGGTCGAGTCCCACCAGGGGCTGCTGGTGGACTTCTGCAAGGAGCGGGAGATCCCGGCCATCGTCAAGGGCCTGCGCGCGGTCTCCGACTTCGACTACGAGCTGCAGATGGCCCAGATGAACCACGGCCTGACCGGAGTCGAGACGCTCTTCGTGCCCACCAGCCCGACCTGGTCCTTCCTCTCCTCCTCCCTGGTCAAGGAGGTCGCCGGCTACGGGGGCGACGTCTCCCACCTGGTGCCGGAGCTGGTCTTCCGCCGGCTCACCGCGCGAATCGCCGAGCGCAGGGCGGACCAGCAGGGCAAGTCGTAGTTCTGCCCGCCCGTGGCGGTGGCGGGACAGTCGGGCCGAGTAGAGTGCGGTTCCCGAAAAGGTCCGAACGCTCCCCACGGAAAGCGTGATCCAGTGGACGTGCAGCAGAAGCTCGACCAGCTCACCGCCATGGTCGAGGGCGCCCGTTCGATGCCCATGTCGGCATCCATCGTGGTCAACAAGACCGAGCTGATGACCCTGCTGGCGGAGCTGCGCGAGGCGCTGCCGAGCGAGATCGCGCAGGCCCAGCAGACCGTCCAGCAGGGCGACCTGGTCGTCGAGGAGGCCCGCCGCGAGGCGGAGCAGATCGTCGCCGCCGCCCACCAGGAGCGGCAGCAGCTGATCTCGGGCACGGACATCGCGCTGCACGCCCAGGCGGAGGCGGACCGGATCCTCGGCGAGGCCCGGGCCGAGGCCGAGGAGCAGCGCCGCGAGGCCGACGACTACGTCGACAGCAAGCTGGCCAACTTCGAGGTCGTGCTGACCAAGACGCTGGGGGCCATCTCCCGCGGCCGCGCCAAGCTGGCCGCAAGCGGCGCCCCGGTCGAGGGCGAGGACGGCGAGGAGTTCACCCAGGACGCCTTCCGCTCGCCCTCGCCCGAGGTGGACGAGTACGTGGACGTCAAGCTGGCCACGTTGGAGGCCGCGCTCGGCAAGACCCTGGAGGCCGTCGGCCGCGGCCGCGACAAGCTGCTCGGCAAGAAGCCCATCGACGAGCTGGCCGACTACCTGGCCGCCGCCGACCAGCACAGCGGGAACACGGTCGAGCAGGGCGACGCCCGCCAGGCCGCCGTCGCCGCCGAGCTGGCCCAGCAGGGCCTGCTGCCGCAGCAGGAGCTGACCCCGCAGACCACCGTCGAGTACTGGCAGCCCCCGCAGCCGGACCAGTACGGCTACGACACCGTCTACGAGCAGCAGCAGTACGCCCCACACCAGCCTCAGCAGGGCTACGACCCCTACTACCCGCAGCAGCCCGCCGCCGGGTACGAGGGCTACGACGCCTACGGCCAGCCGGTGCCGCAGGCTCAGCCGGTCCAGCAGGTGCACATCCCGGCCCAGCAGCTGGACGAGACCAGCTTCTTCGACACGAGCTTCATCGACGTCAGCAAGCTGCGCGAGTACGGCCAGGGCCACCACTGACCCCGGTGGTTGGGACCGGGTTCCCCGGTCCGGTATCCTGACCACTCCGGACTTGTGCCGGAACTGTCGGCTGCCCGGAACGCGCCGAGCCGAGTACCACCGTAGAGAGCAGGAAGCCCTGAACCGCCTCGACCACCGCAACCCGCTTGTGTTCGACACACACGAGCTGGGCCGTCGGCCTGGGGCGATGCGCACGGTGACCCGCTCGGTGCCGGCCCCGGCGGACCTCGGCAACGAGGTCATCGCCGTTCCCGAGGGCAGCCCGATCGAGCTCGAGCTCCGCCTGGAGTCGGTGATCGAGGGAGTACTCGTCACGGGTACCGCCTCGGCCTCCGCGAAGGGCGAGTGCGTACGCTGTCTGGAGCCCGTCGAGGAGGACCTCGACGTGCGTTTCCAGGAGCTGTACTACTACCCCGAGGCGGCCGACCGCTTCGGGGGCGTCTCCGACTCCGACGAGGAGGAGGAAGACGAAGAGGCTTCCCGGCTGGAGGGCGACCTGTTCGACCTCGAGCCGGTGCTGCGTGACGCGGTGGTGCTCGCACTGCCGCTGCAGCCGGTGGACCAGGACGACTGCCTGGGCCTGTGCTCCGAATGCGGGGCGCGGCTCTCGGACGACCCGGACCACCACCACGACGCCGTCGACCCCCGGTGGGCGGCACTGCAGGGACTGTCGGCCGCGACCTCCGGGGCCGACGACGAAGATGCCAGCGGTACCCGGGAGGGTGCCGCCGAGAACCAGGAGAAATAGCCGTGGCTGTTCCCAAGCGGAAGATGTCGCGCAGCAACACGCGCCACCGCCGTTCGCAGTGGAAGGCCACTGCTCCCGCGCTCGTGGCGTGCGAGGCCTGCCACCAGCCGAAGCTGGGTCACATCGCGTGCCCGAGCTGCGGTACCTACAACCGCCGTCAGGTCCTGTCGGTCTGACGGCTGGAGCTCACACGATGTCAGCGTCTGCGTCGCACGCCGGCACCGGGTACAGCGTTCTGGAGGGACGGCTCGGCTACACCATCGAGCCGTCCCTTCTGACGCGGGCGATGACCCACCGCTCCTTCGCCTACGAGAACGGCGGACTGCCCACCAACGAGCGCCTGGAGTTCCTGGGCGACTCGGTACTGGGCCTGGTGGTCACCGACACGTTGTACCGGGTCCACCCCGACCTCCCGGAGGGCCAGCTGGCGAAGCTGCGCGCCGCGGTGGTCAACTCCCGCGCGCTGGCGCAGGTCGCCCGGGGCCTCGGCCTCGGCGAGTTCATCCGGCTCGGCCGCGGCGAGGAGGGCACGGGCGGACGGGACAAGAACTCGATCCTCGCGGACACCCTCGAAGCGGTGATCGGCGCGGTCTACCTGGACTGCGGCCTGGACAGCGCGAGCGAACTCGTGCACCGCCTCTTCGACCCGCTGATCGAGCACTCCTCCAACCTCGGCGCCGGCCTGGACTGGAAGACCAGCCTGCAGGAGCTGACCGCGACGGTCGGCATCGGCGTCCCCGAGTACGTGGTGACCGAGTCCGGTCCGGACCACGAGAAGAGCTTCACCGCCGCTGCCCGCGTCGGCGGCCAGGACTACGGCGAGGGCCACGGCCGCTCGAAGAAGGAAGCCGAGCAGAAGGCCGCGCAGAGCGCCTACCTCGCCATCCGCGACAAGTACGGCGACGAGCCGGTGGCCGCCCCCGGGGTCGGCCCGGCGCCCGAAGGTGCCTGAGCTCCCCGAGGTCGAGGTGGTCCGCCGCGGCCTCGACAAGTGGGCCAGCGGACGGACCGTCAGTTCCGTCCAGGTGCTGCACCCGCGGGCCATCCGCCGTCACCAGGGCACCGCCCAGGACTTCGCCGCCCAGCTGGTCGGCCGCACGCTCGGCCCCGCGCAGCGCCGCGGCAAGTACCTCTGGCTGCCGCTCCCCGGCACCGGCTCCTCGCTGCTGGGCCACCTGGGCATGAGCGGCCAGCTGCTGATCCAGCCCGAGGAGGCCCCGGAGGAGACGCACCTGCGGGTGCGCGTCCGCTTCGCGGACACCCTCGGCACCGAACTGCGCTTCGTCGACCAGCGCACCTTCGGCGGCCTCGCGGTGGAGGACGCCGACCCCGCCGATCCCGACGCGGCGCCGGTCTCGCTCGCGCACATCGCCCGCGACCCGCTGGACCCGCGCTTCGACGACGACGCCTTCCTCGCGGCACTGCGCCGCCGCAGCTCGGGCGTGAAGCGGGCGCTGCTGGACCAGAGCCTGATCAGCGGCGTCGGCAACATCTACGCCGACGAGGCGCTGTGGCGGGCCCGGCTGCACTACGACCGCCCGGCGGACACCCTGCGCCGCCCCCAGGCCGAGCTGCTGCTGGCCTCCGCCCGCGAGGTCATGTCGGCGGCCCTGGCCGTCGGCGGCACCTCCTTCGACAGCCTCTACGTCAATGTGAACGGCGAGTCCGGCTACTTCTCGCGCTCGCTGGACGCCTACGGCCGCGAGGGCGAGCCCTGCAACCGCTGCGCGACGCCGATGCGCCGCGCGGCGTGGATGAACCGCTCCAGCTACTTCTGCCCCCGCTGCCAGAAGCTGCCGCGCCCGCGCACGAGTTGAGCCCCGCGATCCAGGGACGGCGGTCCGGCGCGCACAACACCCCTGTCCGCCACGCCGTTCGGCACGCAGCGCCGCGGAGGCGGGACTAGGATCGCGCTGCCGCAGGGCGGGAGCCCGGGCCGGGGGAGGGACGTCATGGCGCTCGACGAGAGCGAGTACGGCACGATCACTCTGACGCGCGCCCGCGGCGGCTACCGCGACGCCCTGCGCCGCTACCGGGTCCTGCTCGACGGTGCGCAGGTCGGCCTGATCAGCCGCGGACGGTCCCTCTGCTTTCAGGTGCCACCCGGCGACCACCAGCTGCAACTGAGAATCGACTGGTGCGCGAGCCCGTCGGTCACGGCGGAGGTGGGGCCGGGACAGGCGGTCCACTACAGCTGCGCACCCGGCGGCGACCCCGCGCAGGGGCTCGACGGCAGCGTCCTGGGCCTGGCGTCCTACATCGAGCTGCGCCGGGTCCCCGCCGAGGCCGTCGTCCTGAGCGCCACCCTTCCGGCGAAGCTCCGACTCCACCTCGCGCTCACGTTCGTCGCCTTCCTGAGCCTGCTGGTCTTCCCCGCCGCCTTGATCTGGCGTGCCACCGGCATCGCCCCCCACGGGGCCGACGTCGCCGCCGCCGCGAGCATGGCCTGCTTTCTCGTCAGCTGCGTCCTCAGACGCGCGAGCCGGCCCCACTGACTGCGGTTCCCGCCGCTCGACTGCCTCGCTACCGCTGACGGAGCGCGGCCGTGGCAGGTGACCTGACGGAGCGTCGGGCCAGGTGCCGCGGAGGTGCCTGGTTCGGGGCCCTCTCGGGAGCCGAAGACGTGACGTCCCGAGTCGCTGACCTGCGAGACAGCTGTCGCTCACACGGGCCTGCGATCGAGTGGTCGGCGGTTGTCGTTTGTCGGGTGACGTCTATTCACTTCGCATGGCCGCCCAGCGACGGCCCAACTGCGCCTGGCTCGTTCCGCCGCATCCCGGTCCGCTGTGGGGCGTCAAGTGCCGGTGCGCTTGCGGCGACACTCGTGGAGCCCCTGGACCGGAACGCCCAGCAGTCCGGCCACGTCCTCCGGGGTCGGATTGCCGGATTCCGGGCAGCCGCGGATGCGGTCGTCGCTCCTCTCGGCGAGCGGGAGCGGATGGCGCCCGGGGACGGCCCAGGGCACCGGGCAGGTCTTTGACCTGACGCTTTCTCAGAAGCCGAAGTCCTGCGTCCACCACGGGCCGCCGGGGGCGAAGTAGGCGCCGACACCGAGGGAGTGGTAGCTGCAGTTGAGGATGTTGGCGCGGTGGCCCGGGCTGTGCATCCAGGCGTCCATGACGGCCGCCGGGGTCTGCTGGCCGCGGGCGATGTTCTCGCCGCCGAGGTTGGTGATGCCGAGGGCCTTGGCGCGGTCCCAGGGGGTCTTCCCGTCGGGATCGGTGTGGCTGAAGAAGTTGCGCACCGCCATCTCGTGGCTGAACGACTGGGCCAGGCCGTCGAGGGGTTTGCTCGCCTTGAGCGCGCCGCAACCCGCCTGCGCCCGTTGGATGTTGACCAGGCGGAGGACCTCCGCCTGCGCCGCGGCGACCGGGTCGGCAGTGGTCGCGGGGGTGCTCGGCGTCGAGACGGCGGCGACGTGGGAGGCCGTGGCGGAGGGCGGGGCCGGGCTGGGGTCCGCCGAGGCGGACGGGGAGGCGGGACGGGACGATGCGGATGGGGCCGGTGTGACCCGGGTCGTGCCGGCGACCACCGGTGCCGCGCCGGAGGCGGCGGTCGAGGGCGAGGTCGGGTGCCCGCCCGGAGTGGTCGAGGCGACGGCCTGAGTGGCCGAGTCGCCGCTCAGGGCAAGGGACTTGGAGACTCCCGGCGGAAGCGGCACCACCCCGCCGAGTACGCCCCCCGCGCCGGCCGCCAGCAGCAGGCAGCACAGCAGCAGCGAGCCGCGCAGGCGCTTGGCGCGCCTCCTGCGGCGGGAGTTGGCCGCGCGGCGGCTGTCGGCCGGAACCGGGGCTGGGGCAGGGGTGCGCGCATGTCGCGGCATCTGTGCTGTCGCCTCCTCGTGGCCCCCCGACCCGACAGGCTCGACCCTGTCGCTCACCCGTGGGGGTGATGGTCGGCAGCGTAGGGCATTCCGGGCGGCGGTGGCACGAAGAGGCGGGGAGGCCGGGTGGGAGGATTGTGTGCATGGGTGAACAGGTCCGGATGACCGCGTGGGTGCGGGGGCAGGTGCAGCAGGTGGGCTTCCGCTGGTGGACCCGGTCCCGCGCGCTGGAGATCGGGCTCAGCGGCTACGCCTCCAACCTCTCCGACGGCCGGGTCCAGGTCGTGGCAGAGGGCAGCCGGGAGGACTGCGAGAAACTGCTCGATCTGCTGCGCCACGGAGACACGCCCGGCCGCGTGGACGGCGTCACCGAGATCTGGGCCACACCGGACGGCGGCTACGACGGCTTCGCGATCCGCTGAGGCGGTCGGCCGTCACCGAGACGCAGATCACTGTTGCGCTGCGTCGCCGCACGTGGTTGACTCCGCAGTCAAACAGGTCCACGGGCCGGAGTCGGCGTGAGGTGTCCGCCGAGAGGGCGTGCGCGCGGTGGTAGCGCGCCGTGATCGTGTTGACCGTATTCGCGTTTGGTGAGACGCTGAAAACCCGCGCACCCGTACGTTCTGCCCAAGGCGAACAGGCCCCGAGCGCTTAGGCGGCGCACCGGGCGCGGACCCACACCCCACACGACCCACTCCAGCGGTCGGTTACACAGCGTGGAGGACCCTTCATCATGGCAAAGGCGCTTCTCGGTTACGTCGGCGGACCCGACCCCCGACTGCTCGCCGAGATGCGGCGTCTCCAGCAGCGCGTGCAGGACCTGGAATCCGAGCTCCTTCGGATGCAGGCCGAGAACGAGGCGCTGCAGACCGTCGCGGACCACGAGCAGCTGCTCCGCATTGACGCAGCCCAGGCGGTTCCGGCGTGACCTGACCTTTCCGCGAGGTCAGGCCGAACGGCCGTCATCAGGTAGTGCTAGGGACGCCTTTCCGAGGCGTCCCTTCGTCATGTCCGGGGTTTCCGCGAGCGTCCGAGAACCGGCCGCCGAGCTGCCTCCGAGATCGTCGTTGACCTCTCAACTGAGAAGTGCCCTGTCCTGCGGAGACTGAAACCGGGCTGTCTCCAGGGCTGCGTCAGCGGCTGCCGTTACTGTGTCCCCGTCCCCGGACAGCGAACGGAACGAGGAGGCGGGGCCCGTGCATCTGAAGAGCCTCACCCTGCGCGGCTTCAAGTCCTTCGCCTCCGCGACCACGCTCCGCTTCGAGCCGGGCATCACCTGCGTCGTGGGCCCCAACGGGTCCGGCAAGTCGAACGTGGTGGACGCGCTGTCCTGGGTCATGGGGGAGCAGGGCGCCAAGTCGCTGCGCGGCGGCAAGATGGAGGACGTCATCTTCGCCGGCACCACGGGCAGGCCGCCGCTGGGCCGCGCCGAGGTCGCGCTGACGATCGACAACTCGGACGGCGCGCTGCCCATCGACTACACCGAGGTCACCATCTCGCGGACGATGTTCCGCAACGGCGGCAGCGAGTACGCGATCAACGGGGACACCTGCCGCCTGCTCGACATCCAGGAGCTGCTGTCCGACTCCGGCATCGGCCGTGAGATGCACGTCATCGTCGGCCAGGGCCAGCTGGACTCGGTGCTGCACGCGGACCCGATGGGCCGCCGCGCTTTCATCGAGGAGGCCGCCGGCGTCCTCAAGCACCGCAAGCGGAAGGAGAAGGCGCTGCGGAAGCTGGACGCGATGCAGGCCAATCTCACCCGCGTCCAGGATCTGGTGAACGAGCTGCGACGGCAGTTGAAGCCGCTGGGCAGGCAGGCCCAGATCGCCCGCCGGGCCGCGGTGATCCAGGCCGACCTGCGTGACGCCCGGCTGCGGCTGCTCGCGGACGACCTGGTGACGCTGCGCAGGGCGGTCGAGGAGGAGATCGCCGACGAGATGGCGCTGCGGTTGCGGCGCAGCGGCGTCGAGCAGGAGCTGGCTGCGCTGCAGCAGCGGGAGGCGGTGCTGGAGGCGCAGGTCGGTCAGCTGGGGCCGCGGGTCGAGGCGGCGCAGCAGACCTGGTTCGACCTGTCGGGGCTGGCCGAGCGGGTGCGCGGGACGATCGGCCTGGCCGAGGCCCGCCTGCGGCACGCCCAGTCCCCGCAGGCCGAGGAGCGTCGCGGGCGCGACCCCGAGGACATGGAGCGGGAGGCCGCCCGGATCCGCGAGCAGGAGGCCGAGCTGGGCGCGGCGCTGGAGGAGGCGCAGTACGCCCTGGCGGAGTCGGTGGAGCGGAGGGCCGAGCTGGAGCGGCAGCTGGCCGACGCGGAGCGGGAACTCCGGGCCGCCGCACGGGCGTTGGCCGACCGTCGGGAGGGGCTGGCCCGTCTGCAGGGCAAGGTCGCGGCGGCCCGCTCGCGGGCGGCGGGGGCCGG
>NZ_JBHSQJ010000019.1:93619-103077 GCF_042658505.1 Streptacidiphilus monticola
GGAGCAGGCCGCCGTCGCGGACGGCAGCGAGGCCCACGACGCCGAGCTGGACGCGGCGTTGGCGCGGGCGCGGGCCCAGGTGCAGGAGGCGGAGGAGGCCCAGGCGGCCGCGCGCGACGCGCAGGCCGCGGCGGAGCGGGAGCGGGCCGCGCTGACCGCGCGGCGGGACGCGCTGGCCATCGGGCTGCGGCGGAAGGACGGCACCGGCGCCCTGCTCGGCGCCGCGGACCGGCTGACCGGCGTGCTGGGGGCGGCCTCCTCTCTGCTGGCGGTCCGTCAGGGCTACGAGACGGCCGTGGCGGCCGCGCTGGACCGGGCAGCCGACGCCGTGGTGGTCCGCGGGGCGGATGTGGCCGCCGAGGCCTTGCGGCTGCTGCGGAAGGAGGACGCGGGCCGGGCGGCGCTGCTGGTGGCCGCGGACGTGCCGCGGAGCGGCACGGCTGACCTGCCAGGGCGCGCGGCGGCGGTCCTGCCCGAGGGGGCTGTCCGGGCGGCAGACCTGGTCGGCGCCCAGGCGGACGCCCCGGCCGACGCCCAGCGGGTCGTGGAGGTCGTGCGGTCCCTGCTCCGTGCCACCGTCGTCGTCAGCGATCTGGAGGCGGCGGAGGCGCTGCTCACCGCCGGGCCGGAACTGGTGGCGGTCACCCGGGACGGGGACGTGCTCGGGGCCGGGTACGCCTACGGCGGGTCCGCCGGAGCGCCGAGCGTGCTGGAGACGCAGGCGGCTGTGGACGAGGCGGAGGCCGGGCTCGCCGAACTGGAGGCGCAGCGGGAGGGGCTGGCCGAGGCCGTCGGGCAGGCGAAGGCGCGGCGGCGCGAACTGGCCGCCGCCGTCGAGGAGTTGACGCAGCGTCGGCGGGCGGCGGAGAAGGAGCGGGCGGCGCTGGCCGGGCAGCTCGGGCGGCTGAGCGGGCAGGCGAAGGCCGCCGAGGGGGAGGCGGAGCGGCTGGCCGCGGCCGTCCAGCGGGCCGAAGAGGCCCGGCAGGAGGCCGAGTTGGAGCTGGCGGAGCTGGAGGAGCGGCTGCTCGTCGCCGAGGAGGCGCCCGGCGAGGAGGAGCCGGACAGCAGCGAGCGGGACCGGTTGGCCGAGGCGGGTACCCGCGCCCGGCAGGCCGAGATGGAGGCACGGCTGGCCGTCCGCACGCACGAGGAGCGGGTGCGCGGACTGGCCGGCCGGNGTGCGCGGACTGGCCGGCCGGGCCGACGCGTTGGACCGGGGCGCGCGGGCCGAACGGGAGGCGCGGGCGCGCGCCGCCGCGCGGGCGCAGCGGCTGCGCCAGGAGGCGTCCGTCGCCGCCGCGGTGGCCGAGGGAGCGCGCCAGCTGCTCGCGTTCGTCGAGCGCTCGCTGGAACAGGCCGCCGCCGAGCGGGCCGAGGCCGAGCGTGAGCGGACCGAGCGGGCGGAGGAGCTGAAGGTCCAGCGGTCGCGCAGCCGCGAGCTGAAGGCGGAACTGGACCAGCTGACCGACACCGTGCACCGGGACGAGGTGCTGCGGGCCGAGAAGCGGCTGCGCATCGAGCAGTTGGAGGCCAAGGCGCTGGAGGAGCACGGCCTGGAGGCCGAGGCGCTGCTCGCCGAGTACGGTCCGGACCAGCCGGTGCCCGCCGCGGAGGAGGGGCAGGAGCCCCGGCCCTACGTCCGCGACGAGCAGGAGAAGCGGCTGAGGGCCGCCGAGCGCGCCTACGCCCAGCTGGGGAAGGTCAACCCGCTGGCGCTGGAGGAGTTCGCGGCCCTGGAGGAGCGGCACAAGTTCCTCGGCGAGCAGCTGGAGGACCTCAAGAGCACCCGTCGGGACCTGCTGACCGTGGTCAAGGAGGTGGACGAGCGGGTGGAGCAGGTCTTCACCGCCGCCTACCACGACACCGCACGGGAGTTCGAGGGCGTGTTCTCCCGGCTGTTCCCGGGCGGCGAGGGCCGGCTGGTGCTGACCGACCCGGAGAACATGCTCACCACGGGCATCGAGGTGGAGGCCCGGCCCCCGGGCAAGAAGGTGAAGCGGCTCTCGCTGCTCTCCGGCGGCGAGCGCTCGCTGACGGCCGTGGCGCTGCTGGTCTCGATCTTCAAGGCCCGGCCCAGTCCGTTCTACGTCATGGACGAGGTCGAGGCCGCGCTCGACGAGACCAACCTGCGCCGGCTCATCGCGATCATGGAGGAGCTGCGGGACAGCTCCCAGCTGATCGTGATCACGCATCAGAAGCTGACGATGGAGTGCGCCGACGCCCTCTACGGCGTCTCGATGCGCGGCGACGGCATCTCCCAGGTGATCAGCCAGCGGCTCCGGGACGAGCCGCGGAAGCCGCCGCGCCGGATCCTCCCCGCACAGGCGTCCACCGAGGAGCCGGTCGGTAGCTGATACTGGAGGCGCTATGGAATACGTGATTCTCGCCATCGTCATCGCCGCCGTCGTCATCGGCGGGGCCGCCGGTCTCGTCGTCAGCGGCAAGCGGCGCAAGGAACTGCCCCCCGCGCCGCCCGCCCGGACGCCCGAGCTGCGCGAGCCGCAGGTGGGCGAGGAGGCCGCGCCTCCGAAGGAGGAGCCGCGGCGGCAGGTGGAGGAGGTCGCCCTGCCGGAGACGGCAGTGGAGACCGTCCCGGAGACGCCGGGGGAGGAGGGCGTCCTCCTCGTCGAGGTGCCCGAGCCCACGGCGGGCCGGCTGACCCGGCTGCGCTCGCGCCTCGCGCGCTCGCAGAACACCCTCGGCAAGGGCCTGCTCAACCTGCTGTCCCGGGACCGCCTCGACGAGGACACCTGGGAGGAGATCGAGGAGCTGCTGCTCACCGCGGACGTGGGCGTGCAGCCGACCCAGGAACTGGTCGAGGCGCTGCGGACCCGGGTGAAGGTCCTCGGCACGCGAAGCCCCGACGAGCTGCGCGGGCTGCTCCGCGAGGAGCTCGTGGCCCTGATCGACCCGACGCTGGACCGCACCCTGAACACCGCGAAGCACGCGGACGAGGATCCGGCCCGCCCGGCCGTCCTGCTGGTGGTCGGCGTCAACGGCGTCGGCAAGACCACGACGAGCGGCAAGCTGGCCCGGGTGCTGGTCGCGGACGGCCGCAAGGTCGTGCTCGGCGCTGCGGACACCTTCCGCGCGGCGGCCGCGGACCAGCTGCAGACCTGGGGCGAGCGCGTCGGCGCCCGCACCGTGCGCGGCCCGGAGGGCGGCGACCCCGCGTCGGTGGCCTTCGACGCGGTGAAGGAAGGCATCGCGGAGGGCGCGGACACCGTCCTGGTGGACACCGCCGGCCGCCTGCACACCAAGACCGGCCTGATGGACGAGCTGGGCAAGGTCAAGCGCGTCGTCGAGAAGCACGGGCCGGTGGACGAGGTGCTGCTGGTGCTGGACGCGACGACGGGTCAGAACGGGCTCGTCCAGGCAAAGGTGTTCGCGGAGGTCGTGGACATCACGGGCATCGTGCTGACGAAGCTGGACGGCACGGCCAAGGGCGGGATCGTGATCTCGGTGCAGCGGCAGTTGGGCGTGCCCGTCAAGCTCATCGGCCTGGGCGAAGGCGCGGACGACCTCGCCCCCTTCGAGCCCGAGGCCTTCGTCGACGCCCTCCTGGACTGAGCGAGCAGCCCCTCAGGGGCGCGACGATCCCCCACCCTTCGGGCGGGAGATCGTCGCGCCCCTTTCAGGTGCTGCAACTGAGCATCAGCGCCCGCGTCCCCGTGTGGGCCGCGTAGGCCAGCGCGCTCAGCAGGGGCTGGGGTTCCGGCGGCCGGAGGACCGACTCTGGCGTGGGCGGCCGCAGCCACCGCGCCGTGGGAGAGGGCGGGACCGGCACGGAGGCGCCGACGCCGCGACCGGTGAGGTCCAGCTCGGCGCCGTCCCAGCCCGCCCGGTAGAGCAGCTTGGGCAGCTCCGCCGCCGTGCCCTCGGTGACGAAGAAGTGCGCGCTGCCGTCCGCGGCCAGCACCGGGCCCGGGCGCAGGCCCATCCGCTCGGCGCGGACCAGCGCCTGGCAGCCGGCCTGCTCGGGGACGGTGAGGACGTCGAAGCCGTGGCCGGTGAGCAGGCGCACCTGCGCCTGCGGCCGGGTCAGCCAGGCCGCGCGCACCTCGGCGGGGCCGCTGCCCGGGCCGAGACGGAGGCCGTCGAGGTCGACGGTCCAGCCCCAGAGGGACGTGTACTCGGCCACCGCCCGGCACCGGGTGGCGCTGCTGCGCCGGCGTCCGGCGAGGGGGCCGGTGGAGAGGATCGGATTGATGGCCACTCACCTCCAACCTGCGTGGGTGTCCGATGGTTACGGCTCGATGGGCGGGGGCTTGCCAGGGGGCGCGCTTTCGGGCTGTGCGCCACCCGATCGGATGGCGATTTCGTGAATTCGTTGCCCGCGCCGACGCGGATGGGGGAGGGTCGGTTCCGGTGGCTCCGCCGGACGGGCGAGGTGCATGGCGAGGGTGTGCGAAGGCTGTGCATCCAGTGAAGCGCGCGACAGCCCGGCGAAGTTCACCCGGAGGGGTGGCGAAAGGTGGCGTTTCCGGTGGCGGGCTCCCCCGGATGGCGCAAACCGCGCTAGGTTCCTCGGTGCAGGATCGCTGATGCTCCGTCAAGTGCGTATGCCAGTGGCACTTCTGACTGACCGTCAGGGATCGCGGCAAGGGTTCAGGCTCGGGGCTCCGGCTGACGGTGCATCACGGGCGAGGCTGTGCAAGTGAGCCCGGGATGGGGGCGTTCCGGTGGGAGACAAGCAACCGAATGAGCAACTGACCGCCTGGTTCGTCCGGAGCGGGTGGTCCAAAGGCGAGTTGGCCCGTCAGGTCAACCGCCGTGCCCGGCAGATCGGCGCCGCGCACATCAGTACCGACACCTCGCGGGTGCGCCGCTGGCTGGACGGCGAGCAGCCGCGCGAGCCGATTCCCAAGATCCTTTCCGAGCTGTTCTCGGACCGTTTCGGCTCCCTGGTCCCGGTGGAGGACCTGGGTCTGAAGGCGGTCGCGCCGCTCGCTCCCGGTTCCGGGGTGGACCTGCCCTGGAGCGGCGAGCAGACGGTGAAGCTGCTCTCCGACTACTCCCGCAGCGACCTGATGCTGAACCGCCGCGGCTTCCTCGGCACCTCGCTGGCCCTCGCGGCCGGCTCGGCGCTGATCGAGCCGATGCAGCGGTGGCTGGCCCCCACCCCATCCGGCCAGTCCGCCAACGGCATCGTCAGTGCGGCCCGGGGCGAGACGGCCACCGGCCGTCTGTCCGAGCCGGAGCTGGACCTGCTCGAGTCCACCGTTGTCATGTTCCGGCAGTGGGACGCGCAGAACGGCGGCGGGCTGCGCCGCAAGGCGGTCGTCGGCCAGCTGCACGAGGTCACCGACCTGCTGCAGGAGAGCTACCCGGCGGCCACCACCAAGCGCCTGTTCCAGACCACGGCCCAACTCGCCCATCTCGCCGGGTGGATGAGCTACGACATCGGGATGCACCCGAGCGCGCAGAAGTACTACGTGCTCGCGCTGCACGCCGCCAAGGAGGCCGGGGACCGGTCCTTCGGCGCCCTGATCCTCACCGACATGTGCCGGCAGATGATCCACCTGAACCGTCCGGGCGACGCACTGGAGCTGATCCACCTCGCCCAGTACGGCTCCCGGGACACCGCCACGCCCCAGCAGCAGGCGCTGATGTACGCCATGGAGGGTCGCGCCTACGCCAACCTCGGCGACGTCGCCAAGTGCCACCGCGCCACCCGGCACGCGGAGGACGCCTTCGACGAGATGGGCAAGGGCGACGAGAAGCACGACTGGCTGAAGTTCTTCTCCGAGGCCGAACTCAACGCCGAGAACGCCCACTCGCTGCGCGACCTCTGCTACCACACCGGCCGCAGCCAGGTGTACGCGCTGCAGGCCAAGGAGCCCATGGAACGCGCGGTCGAGCTCTTCTCCCAGGACGAGAACCACCGCCGCTCCTACGCGCTCAACCTGATCGGCATGGCCTCCGTCCACCTGCTGCAGCAGGAGCCGGAGCAGGCCGCGGCCTCCGCCCAGGAGGCGGTGGACATCGCGGTCAAGATGCGCTCGGAGCGCGTCAACAGCAGGCTGCGCAAGACGGTCGAGGCGGCCCACCGCGAGTTCGGCTCCGTGAGCCAGATCGCCGACCTGTGCGAGCGCGTCGACCAGTCCCTCCCCGAGCACGTCCAACCCAAGGCCGTCTGACCGCGTGCCGCCGCCCGTCCGCGGCGGCATTTCGGCCACGGCTTCCCCGGTCACCGGCCGCGAGAACCGTCCGGATCACCCGACTCGGCTCCCCCACGCCAGGTCTGAAGGACGGTTCTCGCGGCCGGTTGTACTTTTCCGGCTCGTTTCTCGCTCTTCTTCTCCCCGCTTTCAACTGCGCATCGGAACGGGTGTGACTTCCGTTCACTGCGGCGTAACAGCGGCGTCAGCTTCGTCACCTCTGCGAAACACGGTCACGCACCGGCCGAAACCCGCCTCCGTCACTCTCTCCTGCATCAGCCGACGCCTCCGGGGGAAACGGGACGGGATACCCGGAGGTGCAGCGGCCCGACACCTTCGAGGAGACGCCGATGCCCAGCGGCTTCAGCGGCGGGGATACCGCATTCGTACTCATAAGCGCGGCACTGGTCCTTCTGATGACCCCGGGCCTCGCTTTCTTCTACGGCGGCATGGTCCGGGTCAAGAGTGCCCTGAACATGCTGATGATGAGCTTCGTGACCATCGGCATCGTCACAGTGCTGTGGGTGCTCTACGGTTTCTCGCTGAGCTTCAGCAACGACGCGGGCGCAGGTCTCATCGGTGACCTGCACTGGCTCGGAATGCGGGACATCGGCACGAACGCCCTGCACGGAACTGTTCCGATCTTCGCCTTCTCGGCCTTCCAGCTGATGTTCGCGGTGATCACCCCGGCGCTGATCTCCGGCGCCATCGCCGACCGCGCGAAGTTCTCCGCCTGGGCGCTCTTCGTCGCCCTCTGGGTGACCATCGTCTACTTCCCGGTCGCCCACTGGGTCTGGGGCCCGAACGGCTGGCTCGGTGCGCAGCAGGGCGTCCTCGACTTCGCCGGCGGTACCGCCGTCCACCTGAACGCGGGTGTCGCGGGACTGGCCCTGGCCCTGGTGCTGGGCAAGCGCAAGGGCTGGAAGAAGGACCCGATGCGTCCGCACAGCCTGCCGCTGGTCATGCTCGGCTCCGGGCTGCTGTGGTTCGGCTGGTTCGGCTTCAACGCCGGTTCGGAGCTGGCGGCCGACGGCATCGCCGGTGTCGCCTTCATGAACACCCAGATCGCCACCGCCGCCGCCATGGTCGGCTGGCTGGCCTTCGAGAAGATCAAGCACGGCGCCTTCACCAGCCTGGGCGCGGCGTCCGGCGCGGTGGCCGGCCTGGTCGGCATCACGCCCGCCTGTGCCTTCATCAGCCCGCTCGGCTCGATCCTGCTGGGCCTGGTCTGCGGTGTCCTGTGCGCCTGGGCCGTCGGGCTCAAGTACAAGCTCGGCTTCGACGACTCGCTGGACGTGGTGGGCGTCCACGCGGTCGGCGGCGCCGCCGGCGCGCTGCTCATCGGCCTCCTGTCCACCGGTCACCTCTACTCCCCGGCCAAGGGCCTCTTCTACGGCGGCGGCTTCAGCCAGCTGGGCAAGCAGGCGCTCGGCGTCGCGGTGGTCGGCGCCTTCTCCTTCGTCTTCGCCTGGCTGATCGGCACGGCCATCGAGAAGACGATGGGCTTCCGGGTCTCCGAGGACGTCGAGCTCGCGGGCATCGACCAGGCCGAACACGCGGAGTCGGCCTACGACTTCAGTGCGGTCGGCGCGGCGCTCTCGAAGGCGCTGGGCTCCACTCCGGCCGCCCAGGAGAGCGCGAACGAGGAGGCCGCCGTGGCCCCGGGTACGAAGGTGGACGCCTGAGATGAAGCTCATCACCGCAGTGGTCAAGCCGCACCGCCTGGACGACGTGAAGGAGGCCCTGCAGGCCTACGGCGTCCACGGCCTGACGGTGACGGAGGCGTCCGGCTACGGTCGCCAGCGCGGTCACACCGAGGTCTACCGGGGCGCGGAGTACACCGTCGACCTGGTGCCGAAGGTCCGCATCGAGATCCTCGCGGAGGACGACGACGCGGAGAGCGTGATCGAGGTGGTCGTGAAGGCCGCCCGGACCGGCAAGATCGGTGACGGCAAGGTCTGGTCCGTGCCGGTCGAGTCCGCGGTCCGCGTCCGCACCGGCGAACGGGGCCCGGACGCCCTGTAGTTGCACCACCCCCGCGGAGGCGCGGGGGACTGAGCGACCAGCCCACCACTCGGGGAGGTCCGGCCGGAACGTTCGGCACCGGACCTCCTCGGGTGGTTTCTCGCGCTGGGGGCACTCCCGCTGCGGGGGCACCGCCGGCCGAAGGCCAGGGGAGGGCGAGGGATTCCTCGCGCCCCTGGTCGGGGCGCTGAACGTATGCTGCACAACAGGCCGATCAGATGGGGAGCGGGACTTGACGGACGCACAGGCCGAGAGCACCGGATACGCCGCAGAGCGGCTGCGTCTCCTGCGCGAGGACCCCCGAACCGGCGCCGAACGGCGCTCCGCACTGGCGCAGTTGACGGACCGTTGGCTTGCCGGCCTGTACGCCGCCGCCGCCCCGGAGGGCTCGGGCACCGCCCTGGTCGCCGTGGGCGGCTACGGCCGCGGCGAGCTGTCGCCGCGCAGCGACCTCGACCTGCTCCTGCTCCACGACGGCGACGCGCGGCGGGCGGGCGCGGTGGCCGAACGCATCTGGTACCCCGTCTGGGACGGCGGGCTGGCGCTGGACCACTCCGTTCGGGACCTCGGCCAGGCCCGCGCCGTCGCCGCCGAGGACCTGAAGGCACAGCTCGGCCTGCTCGACGCCCGTCACCTCGCCGGTGACCCGGCGCTCACCGCCTCGCTGCGCTCCGCCGTCCTCGCCGACTGGCGCGCCTCCGCGCCCAAGCGCCTGCCCGAGCTGCTCCAACTGGGCCGTGAACGGGCCGAGCGCCACGGCGAGTTGGCCTTCCTGCTGGAGCCCGACCTGAAGGAGGCGCGGGGCGGCCTGCGCGACGTCACCGCGCTGGACGCGGTCGCCGCCTCCTGGGTGGCCGACGCGCCCCGGGCCGGCCTGCGCGAGGCCGCGGCCACGCTGCGCGACGTGCGCGACGCCCTGCACCTGGTCACCGGCCGGGCCACGGACCGGCTGAGCCTGCAGGACCAGGACGGCGTCGCCGCCCAACTCGGGCTGCTGGACGCCGACATCCTGCTCCGTCAGGTCTACGCCGCCGCCCGCACCATCGCCTATGCGGGGGACGTGACTTGGCGCGAGGTGGAGCGCGTGCTGCGGGCCCGCGCCGGGCGCGTGCGCCGCGTCGGCCGGTTCGGACTCGGCGGCGGGGGCGTGCGCGGGCCCGTCGCCGCCCGCACGCCGCTGGCCGAAGGCGTCGTCGAGCAGGACGGCGAGGCCGTCCTCGCGGCGCCGGCCCGCCCCGGTCACGACCCCGTGCTGCCGTTGCGGGCGGGGGG
>NZ_JBHSQJ010000019.1:103085-144029 GCF_042658505.1 Streptacidiphilus monticola
CGGCAGCCGCCGCCCAGGCGGACCTGCCGCTCGCCCCCAGCACCGTCAAACGGCTAGCCCAGGAGGCCCGTCCGCTGCCCGTGCCGTGGCCGGACGAGGCCCGGGAACAGCTGGTCACCCTGCTCGGCGCGGGCGAGAGTGCCGTCCCCGTCTGGGAGGCGCTGGAGGCCGAGGGCCTGGTGGAACGGCTGCTGCCGGACTGGGAGCGGGTGCGCTTCCGGCCGCAGCGCAACGCCGTGCACCGCTGGACCGTGGACCGCCACCTGGTCGAGACGGCCGTGCAGGCCGCGGCCCTCACCCGGCGCGTCGCCCGGCCCGACCTGCTGTTGGTGGCCGCCCTGCTGCACGACATCGGCAAGGGCTGGCCGGGCGACCACAGCGAGGCGGGCGAGGTGATCACCCGGGACGTGGCCGCGCGGATCGGATTCCCCAAGGCGGATGTCGAGACCCTCTCCCTGCTGGTCCGGCACCACCTGCTGCTGGTCGAGACGGCGACGCGCCGCGACCTGGACGACCCGGCGACGGTGGCGACCGTCACCGAGGCGGTGGGGACCGTCGGCACCCTGGAACTGCTGCACGCGCTCACCGAGGCGGACGCGCTGGCCACCGGCCCGGCCGCGTGGAGCAGCTGGCGGGCCACGCTGGTGGGCGAGTTGGTGCGCCGCGCCGCCGCCGTGCTGGCCGGCACGGCCGTGCCGCCGGACACCGGCCCCGAGCCCACGGCGGAGGAGGAGCGGTTGGCCGTCGAGGCGGCCAGGACGGTGGGCCCCGCGCTGTCCGTCCGCGCCGAGGCGGAGCTGGAGACGGCGGGTGAGGCCGAACCCATGGGTGTGGAGCTGACGTTGGCACTGCCGGACCGGCCCGGCGTGCTGCCCGTGGTGGCCGGGGTGCTGGCCCTGCACCGCCTGACGGTCCGTTCGGCGTCCATCCGCGAGCTCGACCCGATCGGGGCCGGTCCGGTCCTGGTGCTCACCTGGAAGGTCGCCGCGGAGTTCGGCGAGGTGCCCGAGGCGGCCCGGCTGCGGGCCGACATCCGCCGCGCCCTCGACGGCGGCCTCGACGTCACCCGCCGCCTCGCGGAGCGCGACGCGGGCGCGCCGCGACGCCGCGGGGTCGCCGCTCCGCCGCCCAGGGTGACGGTGGCGCGCGGGAGTTCGGCCTCGGCGACGGTGCTGGAGGTCCGCGCGCACGACGCCCCCGGACTGCTGCACCGGATCGGTCGGGCACTGGAGGGCACCGGCGTGCGGGTGCGCACGGCCAGGATCTCGACCCTGGGCGCGGACGCGGTCGACGCCTTCTACCTCACCGACCCGGAGGGCCGCCCCTTGGACGACGCCCGTGCCTCCGAGGTGGCGCGGTCGCTGGAGCGGGCGCTGCTGTCCTGAGGCGGCACGGCCGTGCGGGTGCCGACCCGCCGGGCGGGGACGCCGGCCCAGATCTCGTCGGGGCCGGTCGACTGGGTGAGCACGGCGTTGGCCCCGACGATCGTCCCGCGGCCGACGGTGAGCACGCCCCGCTTGCAGAGGATGCGCGCACCCGCGCAGATGACCGCACCGTCCTCGATGACCACCCGCTCCATCGGGCTGCGCTCCTGGGGCACCCAGGGATCGGCGCGTCCGATGGTCACTCCGTTGTAGAGGACGACGTCCCGGCCGAGAGTCGTGTAGGGGTGCATGACCAGCCCGAAGCCCCGGTGGAACACGGTGAGTCCCGGTCCGACCTCGACGGCGGCGGGGACTTCGACGCCGTAGAGGGCGAGCAACTCCTGAACGACGCGGCCCCAGACCCGGCTGCGTCGGCGGTAGATGAGCGATGCGACGAGTGACATGGCGTCATGCTTCTCCCCGTGACAGGGAGTGGCCCCTTCGACACGCCCAGCCCCGTCAGGGGCGCGAGGAACCGCGCGACCAGCCCACCACCCGGGGAGGTCCGGGCCCATCTGCGGGACGAACCTCCCCGGGTGGTGTGTTGCTCGTGCAGTTCCTCGCGCCCCCGAGGGGGTGCATGGCTTGCGGGCGCCGAGGGCGTCGCGCCCCTGGGGGTGCATGGCTGGGCGTGCGCTGGGGCATCTCGCGCCCCCTACGGGGCTGCCAGGCGGGCGTGGAGTTCGACGTCGAAGCGTCGGCCGTCGTACTTGAGCTTGGCGCGTTCCAGGCCCTCGATCTGGAAGCCGGCCGCCAAGGCCACTCCGCAGGAGGCCGGGTTGTCCGTCCGGTGGCCCAACTCCAGGCGATGGAGGCCGAGTTCGGTGAGCGCCCAGTCGGCCAGGGCTCGGGTCGCCCGGGAGGCGACGCCGCGGCCCCGGGCGGCGGACGACGTCCAGTAGGACACCCACCCGGTGTCGTGCCGCCGGTCCACCGCGCTGACGCAGACGTGGCCCACGGCGGCACCCTCCCCGTCCGTCACCGCGAAGGCGTACGCCGCGTCCGCCTCGGCGAGCGGCGCCCACTGCGCGATCCACGCGAGCGCGTCCTCCTCGGTGCGGATCGGGCCGCGCGCCTGGCGTTCCATCAGCGGGGCCGCGAACGCCGCCACCACCGCAGGGGCGTCGCCCTCGCGCCAGGGGCGCAGGGTGAGGCCGTCCGACGTGCTCAGCAAGACACGGGTTCCTTCGCAGTGAAGTGGTGCGGATACCCTGGAGGGCGACCAACTTACCCGCCCCCGAGCCACGAGGACCCGCGACCGACGTGTTCGACACCCTTTCCGACCGCCTCGCAGCGACGTTCAAGAACCTCCGGGGCAAGGGCCGCCTCTCCGAGGCGGACATCGACGCCACCACGCGGGAGATCCGCATCGCCCTGCTGGAGGCGGACGTCGCCCTTCCCGCGGTGCGTGCGTTCATCTCGCGCGTCAAGGAGCGGGCGCTCGGCGCGGAGGTCTCCGCCGCGCTGAACCCGGCCCAGCAGGTCATCAAGATCGTCAACGAGGAGCTGATCAGCATCCTCGGTGGCGAGACGCGCCGCCTGCGCTTCGCCAAGAACGGCCCGACCGTCATCATGCTGGCCGGTCTGCAGGGTGCCGGTAAGACCACCCTCGCGGGCAAGCTCGCCAAGTGGCTGAAGGACCAGAAGCACACCCCGCTGCTGGTCGCCTGCGACCTCCAGCGCCCCAACGCGGTGACCCAGCTCGGCGTGATGGCCGAGCGCGCCGGCGTCGCGATCTTCGCCCCCGAGCCGGGCAACGGCGTGGGCGACCCGGTCAAGGTCGCCAAGGACTCCATCGAGTTCGCCAAGTCCAAGCTCTACGACGTCGTGATCGTCGACACTGCCGGCCGGCTGGGCATCGACGCCGAGATGATGCAGCAGGCCGCGGACATCCGCGCCGCGGTCGAGCCGGACGAGGTCCTCTTCGTCGTCGACGCGATGATCGGCCAGGACGCGGTCACCACCGCGCAGGCCTTCCTCGAGGGCGTCGACTTCACCGGCGTCGTGCTGTCCAAGCTGGACGGCGACGCCCGAGGTGGTGCCGCGCTGTCCGTGGCGCACGTGACCGGCCGTCAGATCATGTTCGCCTCCAACGGCGAGAAGCTCGACGACTTCGACGCCTTCCACCCGGACCGGATGGCCTCGCGCATCCTGGGCATGGGCGATGTGCTGTCGCTGATCGAGCAGGCCGAGAAGACCTTCTCCCAGGAGGAGGCCGCCAAGGTCGCGTCCAAGCTGGCCAGCAAGGGCGGCAAGGAGTTCGGCCTCGACGACTTCCTGGCCCAGCTGGAGCAGGTCTCCAAGATGGGTTCGATCTCGAAGCTGCTCGGCATGCTCCCGGGCATGCAGCAGATGCGGGACCAGATCAACAGCATCGACGACCGGGACGTGGCCCGGGTCGGCGCGATCATCAAGTCGATGACCCCGGCCGAGCGCCAGGACCCGAAGATCATCAACGGGTCCCGTCGCGCGCGTATCGCCAAGGGTTCCGGCGTGCACGTCTCCGAGGTCAGTAACCTGGTCACCCGGTTCTTCGAGGCCCGCAAGATGATGTCGGCGATGGCCGGCGGCCGGGGTATTCCGGGGATGCCGGGTCTGCCGGGCATGGGCGGCGGCGCGGCCCGCAAGCCCAAGCAGCAGAAGGCGGCCAAGGGCAAGCGGCAGTCCGGCAACCCGCTCAAGCGCGCCCAGCAGCAGGCCCAGGCGCAGCAGCGCAAGACGGACGGCCAGCAGCAGGTGCAGCCGGGCGGCGCGTTCGGCCTCGGCGCGGGGCAGGGCGGTCCGAGCGACTTCGAACTCCCGAAGGAGTTCAAGGACCTGTTCTGAGCTCGAGGCGAGCGGATATCCCCTCACCCGGGGAACGGGGGCGCGGTAGCCTCCACGCCATGCGTGTGGAGATCCGTGCCCCCCGTCATTCCGATGCCGACCTCTACCGGGCGGCCGTGACCCGGTCCCGAGAGCACATCGGGGAGTGGAACCCCTACGAGCCGGAGGGGCTTCCGGACCTGGTGCACCGTCAGGGGGAGACGCTGCGCACCTTCCTGATCCTCGACCGGGAGGACGGCGGACTGGTGGGGTCCTGCAACGTCGCCAACATCGTCCGCGGCCGGTTCTGCAACGGCGCCCTGGGCTACACCTCCTACGTGCCCTACGCGGGCACCGGCCGGATGACCGAGGGACTGCAGCTGGTGGTGGACACCTGCTTCCGGGCCCGCGAGCGCGGCGGTCTGGGGCTGCACCGGCTGGAGATCAACGTCCGCCCGGAGAACAAGCGGTCGCTGGCGATGGTCGAGCGGCTCGGCTTCCGGCACGAGGGCTTCTCGCCGCGGATGCTGTTCCTGGACAACGCCTGGCGCGACCACGAGCGCTTCGCGCTGACCGTGGAGGAGTGGCCGGGGCTGCCCCCGCAGTGATCACCTGTCCGCGGGGATCTGGTGGACCGTCAGCTCTTATGTCCGTATTGTCGCGAGTGTGACGAGTCCTCAGCCGCCCCGCGACAGTACCGACAAGCCCTGGCGGTCGGAAGGGGCGCCGCCGACACCGCCGCAGAAGCGGCCCGGCGGCGGCACCCCCACGCCGCCGCGCGGCGGCTGGCTGCGGTTGGTGCTCACGGCCCTGGTGGTCTTCCTGCTGGCCAACCTGGTGCTCAACTTCTTCGGCGGCGGCGGGGGCAGCACCAGCATCACCTACACCGAGTTCACCAACCAGCTCAACGCCGGGCACGTCTCCGAGATCTACGCCAAGGGCGACACCATCCAGGGCAAGCTCAAGGAGGCCCAGCCCAAGCCGAACAACGGCAAGGGCAGCTACACGCACTTCACCACCCAGCGGCCCACCTTCGCCGACGACAGCCTGTGGTCCACGCTGACCAAGCAGGGCGTGGTGGTCGACGCCGAACCCGTCGTGCAGGAGCGCAGCTTCCTGTCCAACCTGCTGCTGTCGCTGGCGCCGATGCTGCTGCTGATCGGGCTCTGGCTGCTGATCGCGAGACGGATGGGCGGCGCGGCCATGGGCGGCCTGCGCCGCGCCGCGCCCAAGCCCGTCCAGCCCGAACTGGCCGCCAACCGGACCACGTTCGCGGACGTGGCGGGCATCGACGAGGTCAAGGCGGAGCTGACCGAGATCGTCGACTTCCTGAAGAACCCCGAGCGCTACCGCAGGCTGGGCGCCAAGATGCCGCGCGGCGTGCTGCTGGCCGGGCCGCCCGGTACCGGGAAGACGCTGCTGGCCCGGGCGGTCGCGGGCGAGGCGGACGTGCCCTTCTTCTCGGCCTCGGCCTCCGAGTTCATCGAGATGATCGTCGGCGTCGGCGCCTCCCGGGTGCGTGAACTGTTCACCGAGGCGCGGAAGATGGCGCCGTCGATCATCTTCATCGACGAGATCGACACCATCGGCCGCGCCCGCGGCAGCGGCTCCGGGATGGGCGGGCACGACGAGCGGGAGCAGACGCTCAATCAGATCCTCACCGAGATGGACGGTTTCTCGGGCTCGGAGGGCGTCGTCGTCCTCGCCGCGACGAACCGGGCCGACGTGCTCGATCCGGCGCTGCTGCGGCCCGGCCGCTTCGACCGCACGGTGCAGGTCAGCCCGCCGGACCGGACCGGCCGCGAGCAGATCCTGCAGATCCACACCCGCGACAAGCCGCTGGCGGACAACGTCGACCTGCACCAGGTGGCGAAGAGCACCCCGGGGATGACCGGCGCGGACCTCGCCAACCTCGCCAACGAGGCCGCGCTGCTCGCCGTGAAACGGAATCAGCAGGCGCTGGACGCACGGGACTTCTCCGACGCACTGGAGAAGGTGCAGCTGGGCGCGGAGCGCTCGGTGGTCATCCCGGACGCGGACCGGCGGAAGACGGCGTACCACGAGTCCGGGCACGCGCTGCTGGGCATGCTCCAGCCTGGCGCCGACCCGGTCCGGAAGATCACCATCGTGCCGCGCGGGCGGGCGCTGGGCGTCACGCTGTCCACCCCGGAGACCGACCGCTACTCCTACACCGAGGAGTACCTGCGCGGCCGGATCATCGGCGCGCTCGGCGGCATGGCCGCGGAGCAGGTGGTCTACGGGGAGATCACGACCGGCGCGGAGAGCGATCTGGAGCAGGTCTCCAACATCGCCCGGGGCATGGCCGGTCGGTGGGGCATGAGCGAGCGGGTCGGCCGGCTGACGGCGATCCCGGGCGACGGCCAGAGCCCGTACGGCCTGGCGGCCGCCCCCGCGACGCTGGACGCGGTGGACGGCGAGGCCCGGCGCATCGTCGCCGAGTGCTACGCGGAGGCCTGCCGCAAGCTCGCGGAGAACCGCGAGAGGCTGGACGCCCTGGTCGAGGCACTGATGGAGCACGAGACGCTGGACGAGGAACTCGCCTACAAGGTCGCCGGCGTCCCACGCACGCCGTAGTCCCCCGGGGGCGCGAGGAATCCCCACCTTGCGGTCGGGAGGTGCCCCAGCGCGAGCAACACCACTCGGGGAGGTTCGTCCCCTTGAGCGGGTCGGACCTCCCCGAGTGGTGGGCTGGTCGCGCTGAGGGCACCTCCCCCGCCCGCAGGACGGGGGATTCCTCGCGCCCCCAGGAGCTCAGTGCAACTTCTGTCCGATCGCGTAGCGGAAGACGTTGCGCATCCGCAGCGTCCCGTCCTCCCGCAGGTACGGGAACAGAGCCTCCGTCAGCTCCTTGCGGAGCTGCTTCTCGCCTGAGAAGGCCAGGGCGGCGTCGAACCAGCCGGAGGCGAGGAAGCCGCGGACCGCGCTGTCCAGGTCCGGGTACGCGAACGGACAGGGCACCAGGCCGCCCCCGTCCGGGCGCAGGCCTGCGCCCAGCACCACCCGCTCGAGCGCCCCCGGCGCGCTGAGCGCGAAGGCGTCCGGCAGTTGGCGCAGCAGGGGATCCGCAAGCCGGCGCGCGAGCGCAAGCACGGGCGCACTCTCGCAGCGTTCGCGCGGGCCCCAGGTCGCCAGCACCACATGCCCGCCACGGGCCGTCAGCCGTGCCGCCGACTGGGCGAGCGCGAGCGGGTCCGGAGAGGCGGCGAGGCCGTCGAGAACGGTGACGATCGCGTGCGCCGAAGCGTCCCGCGCGGCGAGCATCGGCAGGCCGCGGGCCTCGGCCAGCTCACGGCGCTCCGGGACCGGCTCCAGGCCGACCACCTGCGCGCCGCGCGCCGCGGCCAGCAGCAGGGACAGCCCGGAACCGCAGCCCAGGCCCAACACGCTGGTGGCGGGACCGACTTCGAGCCGGGCGTGGACGGCCTCGTACAGGGGGACCAGCATCCGCTCCTGGATCTCGGCCCAATCGCGTGCCCGCTGCTGCGCCCGGGTGCGGTCCCCGGAGACGGCGGCGGGCAACTGCAAGGAAGGGGTCATGGCGGCTCCTAGCGAGGGTGAGCCTGTGCAGGACTCCAGACAACTCCCGACTCGGCCCGTCGTCCAGTGCTCGGGCCCAGCCTTTACTGATTACGGGTCACCCGCCTCTTCCCCGTACCATTCGGGCCATGGCAAAGGCTCCCGTTCTCACCCCCCAGGCGGACGACTTCCCGCGCTGGTACCAGGATCTGATCTCCAAGGCCGAGCTGGCCGACAACGGTCCGGTGCGCGGCACCATGGTCATCCGACCGTACGGCTACGGCCTGTGGGAGCGGATGCAGCAGGAGATGGATGCGCGGATCAAGAAGGCGGGCGCGTCGAACGCCTACTTCCCCATGTTCATCCCGCAGTCCTACCTGACCCGTGAGGCCGAGCACGTCGAGGGCTTTGCCCCCGAGCTCGCGGTGGTCACCCACGGCGGCGGCAAGGACCTGGAGGAGCCGGTCGTGGTCCGGCCCACGTCCGAGACGATCATCAACGAGTACTTCTCCAAGTGGGTGCAGAGCCACCGCGACCTGCCGCTGCTCATCAACCAGTGGGCCAACGTGGTCCGTTGGGAGCTGCGGCCGCGCGTCTTCCTGCGCACCACCGAGTTCCTCTGGCAGGAGGGCCACACCGCCCACGCCACCTACGAGGAGGCCCGCGACTACGCGGCGATGATCCACAAGGACGTCTACGGCGACTTCATGACCAACGTCCTGGCCGTGGACACCGTGCTCGGCCGCAAGACCGCCAAGGAGCGCTTCGCCGGCGCGATCAACACCCTCACCCTTGAGGGCATGATGGGCGACGGCAAGGCGCTGCAGATGGGCACCAGCCACGAACTGGGCCAGAACTTCGCCAAGGCGTTCAACACGACCTACCTCAAGGGCGAGGCCGAGCGCGAGTACGTCTGGCAGACGTCCTGGGGCAGCTCCACCCGCATGGTCGGCGGCCTGATCATGACCCACGGCGACGACAACGGCCTGCGCGTCCCGCCGCGCCTGGCCGCGGTGCAGGCCGTGGTCCTGGCGATCAAGGGCGACGACGCGGTGCTGGCCAAGGTCCGCGAGATCGGCGCGGCGCTGGAGGCCGCCGGGGTCCGCGTGGTCGTGGACGACCGGACGGACACCCCCTTCGGCCGCCGCGCGGTGGACTGGGAGCTCAAGGGCGTCCCGGTGCGCATCGAGGTCGGCCCGCGCGACCTGGAGAACGGCACCGCGATGCTGGTCCGCCGGATCGCGGGCGGCAAGGAGCCGGTCGCGGCCGACTCGCTGGCCGCCGTGGTCCCGCAGCTCCTGGAGCAGGACCAGGCGCTGCTGCTGCAGCAGTCCCGCGAGCGCCGCGAGTCCCGCACGGTCGACGTGAAGTCCATCGACGAGGCCGTCGAGGCGGCCGCCACCGGCTGGGGCCGGATCTCCTGGGCCGACCTGGGCCCGGAGGGCGAGGCCAAGCTCGGCGAGCACGGCGTCACCGTCCGCTGCATCGTCGCCGAGGACGGCTCGGTGCCGGAGACGGACGACCAGCCCGGCAACATCGCGATCGTTGCGCGCGCCTACTGAGCGCGCCCGCTCGCGTGGTTGAGACCTGTCTCCGCCGCGCTGCGTAGTTCCTCTGGTCCCCCGGCTCCGCAGGAGCCGGGGGACCAGTCGCGTTGGGCCACTCAACTCCCTTGGCAGTTTTGGGTGTTCCTGGTCCGACTTGGGGTGGTTCCGGGGGGCCCCGTTGATTTCCGTTTGGTAAAGCTTCCAATCCACACGTCGGACCAGGAACAAGGGGCCGAGCTGTGTCGTTTGCGTTGCGTGAGCACGACACAACCAACTCAGCCACTGGTACTTGCCGCCGAGCTGGCGTCCGCCTGGGGCGACATCCAGCGTTTCCATCCTGACCTGCCGAACCTCGCGGCCCCGGAGTCGCTGATCGGGGAGTCCTCCTCGGCCTGCGGCACGGAGCTCGGGTTCGAACGGCTGCTGCACGAGGCCGCGCACGGCCTCGCCGCCGCCCGCGGCATCCGGGACACCTCCCGGGCCGGCCGCTACCACAACCGCCGCTTCCTGGCCCTGGCCGACGAGCTCGGCCTGGACCACCACGCCGACCCGCATCCGAGCAGCGGCTTCTCGCTGGTCACCATGCGTCCGGACACGCGTGAGCGGTATGCCGACACGATCGAGCGCCTGGAGCGCGCGGTCAGCGCCCACGCCGACGCCACGAGCTCGGCGGGCGACCGTGCCCGCAGCTTCCGGGGCCCGGCCACCCGCCACGGCTCCTCCGGCGGCGGCGTCCGCGTCAAGGCCGTCTGCGACTGCGGCCGCAACGTCCGCGTGGTGCCGTCCGTCCTGGCCCAGGCCGCCATCGTCTGCGGCGCCTGCGGCCAGCCGTTCCGCATCGCGGAGGCCGGCGACCGCGGCTGACGAGGAGCGGCCGCCTGGGGGATGTCCGTTGTCCACCGCCGTGTCCGGACCCACAGCCGGACTATGGCAGAATGGACAGCTGAGTACTCGGCAGCCGAGCAGGACCCCTCTCTCCTCCGGCTGACGTGTCCGTCGAGCAGCCGGCAGCCCGCACCCCACGTGGTCGTGTGGCTGCTCACCCACGTCAAATCCAGGAGAAACCACTCCCGTGGCAGTCAAGATCAAGCTGAAGCGTCTGGGCAAGATCCGCTCCCCGCACTACCGCATCGTCGTCGCCGACTCGCGCACGAAGCGCGACGGCCGTGCGATCGAGGAGATCGGCATCTACCAGCCGACCTACGAGCCCTCGGTCATCGAGGTCGACTCCGAGCGTGCCCAGTACTGGCTCGGCGTCGGCGCCCAGCCGACCGAGGCCGTGCTCGCCATCCTGAAGCTCACCGGCGACTGGCAGAAGTTCAAGGGCCTCGAGGCCCCGGCTCCGCTGAAGACCGCTGAGCCGAAGACCCAGGACTTCTCGCACCTCTTCGCCAAGGCCGTCGCCGGCTTCGAGGACGAGACCACCGGCGTCGCCATCACGCCGAAGGCCAAGAAGTCCGACAAGAAGGCCTCCGAGGACACTGACGCGGCCGAGTCCGACGCTTCCGCCGAGGCCTGAGCATGCTTGAGGAAGCCCTCGAGCACCTGGTGAAGGGCATCGTCGAGAACCCGGACGACGTCCAGGTCCGCTCGCGCGAGCTGCGCCGGGGCCGGATCCTCGAGGTGCGGGTGCACCCCGAGGACCTCGGCAAGGTCATCGGCCGTGGTGGCCGGACCGCGCGTGCCCTGCGCACCGTGGTGACCGCGCTCGGTGGCCGTAGTGTCCGCGTCGACCTGGTCGACGTGGACGGCGTCCGCTGACGAGGCAAGCCTCGAAGGGCCGGTGTGGGACGACGTCCCCACCGGCCCTTTCGTTGCAGTCGGCCCTCAGGGGGCGCGGGGAGCTTGCTGAGCGACCCGTCGCTCCCGAAGGTCCGGCCTGTCGATCGGGGACGGGCCTCCCCCACTGGTGGGTCGCTCGCGGTGGGGGCGCCTCCCGCCCTAAGGGTGAGGGACCCTCGCGCCCCTGAGGGTGTGCAACTTTCGGTTTCTGAGAAAGGTTCAGCTGTGCAGCTGGTAGTCGGCCGAATCGGGCGGGCTCACGGGATCAAGGGGGACGTCTCCGTCGAGGTGCGCACCGACGAGCCCGAGCTGCGGCTCGGCCCCGGGGCGGTCCTGCTCACCGACCCCGCCTCGGCCGGTCCGCTCACCGTGCAGTCCGGGCGGGTCCACAGCGGCCGCCTGCTGCTCCGGTTCGAGGGCGTCCACGACCGCAACGCCGCCGAGGCGCTGCGCAACGTCATGCTGATCGCCGAGGTCGACCCCGACGAGACGCCCGAGGACCCGGACGAGTACTACGACCACCAGCTGATCGGGCTCGACGTCTTCCTGCGGGACGGCACCCGTGTGGGCGAGCTGACCGAGGTGGTCCACCTGCCGTACCAGGACCTGCTCACCGTCGAGCGGCCGGACGGCAAGGAGGTGCTGGTCCCCTTCGTCACCGAGATCGTGCCCGAGATCGACCTGGCCGAGCAGCGCGTGGTGATCACCCCGCCGCCCGGGCTGATCGACCCGGACGAGGCGGAGGTCGCCAGCAGCCGCGAGGACGCGTCCTGATGCGGATCGACGTCGTCTCGATCTTCCCCGAGTACCTGGCGCCGCTGGACCTCTCGCTGGTCGGCAAGGCCCGGCAGCGCGGTCAACTCGACGTCCGCGTCCACGAGTTGCGCGAGTTCACGCACGACGTGCACCGCACCGTGGACGACACCCCGTACGGCGGCGGGCCCGGCATGGTGATGAAGCCGCAGCCGTGGGCCGAGGCCCTGGACGCGGTCGTCGCCTCCGGTGACGGCGGCGTGCCGACGCTGGTCGTGCCGACACCCAGCGGACGGCCGTTCACCCAGGAACTCGCGCAGCAGCTCGCCGCCGAGCCCTGGCTGGCCTTCGCGCCGGCCCGTTACGAGGGCATCGACCGCCGGGTGATCGAGGACGCCGCAGAGCGGATGCCCGTCATCGAGGTGTCCATCGGCGACTACGTGCTGGCCGGCGGCGAGGTCGCGGTCCTGGTGATCGTCGAGGCGGTGGCCCGGCTGCTGCCGGGCGTGCTCGGCAACGCCGAGTCGCACCAGGACGACTCCTTCGCGCCGGGCCGGATGGCCGACCTGCTGGAGGGTCCCGTCTACACCAAGCCCGCCGAGTGGCGCGGGCGCGAGGTGCCGGACGTCCTGCTGAGCGGGAACCACCAGAAGATCGCCCGCTGGCGGCGCGAGCAGGCCTTCGCGCGCACCCTGCGGAACCGCCCCGACCTGGTGGCCCGGTGGCGCCGCGAGGACATGGACAAGCACGACCTGAAGGCACTGGCCGACCTCGGCGTGTGGTGGGACGAGCGGGCCGGGCGATTTCTGCCGAGCAGCGAGGCTGTGGAAGAATAGGCGATTGCTGCCTGTCCCCGGCCGGTCCAGGACCGGCGTCTCTGCCACAGGGGAGACCCCGGGAACCGGAGGACACACAGCGTCCGTATTGATCACGAATTCCGCGGGTGGCCTGTGGCGCCTGTGATGGAGACACCATGAGCAACCTGCTCGATGTCATCGACGCCCAGTCGCTGCGCAGCGACGTCCCGGCGTTCCGCCCCGGCGACACCGTGAACGTCCACGTTCGCGTCATCGAGGGCAACCGCTCCCGCATCCAGCAGTTCAAGGGCGTCGTCATCCGTCGCCAGGGCTCCGGCGTGCGCGAGACCTTCACGGTCCGCAAGGTCAGCTTCAACGTCGGTGTCGAGCGCACCTTCCCGGTGCACACCCCGATCGTCGAGAAGATCGAGGTCGTGACCCGCGGCTCGGTGCGTCGCGCCAAGCTGTACTACCTCCGTGACCTGCGCGGCAAGGCTGCGAAGATCAAGGAGAAGCGCGAGAACTGAGGTCTCCGGACCGCCCTCCCAGGCTGATGGCCTAGGCTGGCGCGGCGATGGAAACCCAGCACGTGCACGAGGACCGCGACGGCTCACCCGGAGACGGGCAGCAGCCGTCGCGGTCCTCTGCTGTCCGCGGGCGGCTGCCCCGCTGGGCGCGGGACCTGGCGGTGCTCGTGGTGGTCTGCGGCCTGGTGCTGGTCCTGGTGAACCGATTCGTCGTGCAGCCGTTCGGCATTCCGAGCGACTCGATGGAGCCGCTGCTGAAGACGGGTGACCGGGTGCTGGTGAACCGGCTCGCCTACGCGTTCGGCGGCGCGCCGCGGCGGGGGGACGTGGTCGTCTTCGACGGGCTCGGATCCTTCAAGGAGGACGGCGCCGCCGAGGATTTCGTGAAGCGCGTCGTCGGCGTCGGCGGCGACCGCGTGGTCTGCTGCGACGCGAGCGGCCGGATCACGGTGAACGGCGTGGCGCTCGACGAGAGCTCCTACCTCTATTCCGGGGAGAAGCCGTCCGACTTCGGCTTCGACGCGGTGGTACCGCCGGGGAAGCTGTTCGTGCTGGGCGACCACCGCGCGGTCTCCAAGGACTCCCGTGACCACCTGGGCGATCCCGGCGGCGGCATGGTGCCGGTGTCCAAGGTGGTCGGCCGGGTGGACTGGGTGATCCTTCCCGTCGGACACTGGCGGTCGGTGGACCGCCCGGCCGCGTTCGCGGCGCTGGAGTCCGGACTCGGGGGGAAGGGCGGCACGCATGGGCACCAGGGGTAGGCCCCGCCACGCCCCTGTCGCCGAAGTGCCGTCCGGGGACCGGGCCGCGCGCGGGCGCGCGGAGCGCCGCCGCACCGCCAAGCGCGCCAAGCAGCGCCGACGCCGCTCGCTGGCCCGTGAGGTGCCGCTGGTCGTCGTGGTCGCGCTGGGCATCACGCTGCTGCTGCAGACCTTCCTGGTGCAGGTCTTCTCCATCCCGTCGAGTTCGATGGAGCAGACGATCATGACCGGCGACCGGGTCGCCGTCGACAAGCTCTCGCCCTGGTTCGGCTGGCAGCCGCAGCGCGGGGACGTCGTCGTCTTCAAGGACCCGGACAACTGGCTCAAGGACGACGCGCTGCCCAAGGACGGCCCGGTGCTGGCCGCCGTCAAGCGCACCTTCACCTTCCTCGGGCTGCTGCCCTCGGACCGGGACCTGATCAAGCGCGTCATCGGCCTGCCCGGGGACACCGTGGCCTGCTGCGACACGCAGGGCCGAGTCACCGTCAACGACCGTCCACTGGACGAGAGTTACGTGTACCCGGGGGAGAAGCCCTCGCTGATCGCCTTCAAGGTCACGGTCCCGGCCGGGAAGCTGTGGGTGATGGGCGACCACCGGGACGTCTCGGCCGACTCGCGCTTCCACATGCGCGAGGCGAGTCAGGGATTCGTCCCCGAGAGCGATGTCGTGGGTCGGGCGGTCGCGGTGGTCTGGCCCGTCGGGCGGTGGCGCGCGCTGCACTCGGACCCGGCCCTGTCGGTGTCGGCGGCGGGAGTTGTCGCGAGGGCCGGGCCGGGGTCCGCGGCGGGCTCCGGCCGTGGGGCCGCCCAGCAAAGTGTTCGTCAATTTTCCCCCGCGGCGGGCACGGAGCCGGTTCCTTCGGAACTCCCGCTCGTTATGGGTGTGGCTGCGACTGTGCCGAGGAGCCGGCTGCGCCGGAAATCCCGGCGCCATCCGCCCTGTTGATGACGGATCACGGTCCCGTCGGGTGGTAGAGATGGACGTGGGCGCGCGGCGCCCGCGGTGGACGAGGAGGCGACGTGGGGGACCTGGTGTTCGGTGCCCGCTCCGGGGCTGGTGAGCCCGAGGGTGCGGGCGGCCGTACCGTGGAGCCCGTGGACGACACAGGGCGCGGCAAGGCCGCACGCGATCAGAGCCCACCCCCGGTAGCGGATCCCCTCGAGGACGGCGTGGACGACTCGCACAACGACATCGGCTCGGAGGCGGAGACCGCCCCGGAGGGAGGGCCCCGCGCTCCGAGGAAGAAGGAGAAGAAGCCGCGCTCCTTCTGGAAGGAGTTGCCGATCCTGATCGTCATCGCCCTGGTGCTGGCGCTGGTGATCAAGACCTTCCTGGTGCAGGCCTTCTCCATCCCCTCCGGCTCGATGGAGAACACGCTGCAGGTGGGCGACCGGGTGCTGGTGGACAAGCTGACCCCGCACTTCGGCTCCAAGCCCTCGCGCGGCGAGGTCGTCGTCTTCCACGACCCGGGCAACTGGCTGGCCGGCGAGACCACCCAGACGCAGAGCAGCAACGGCTTCGTCCGCGGCGTGCAGGACGTGCTGAGCTGGATCGGCCTGATGCCGTCGGCCAACGAGAAGGACCTGATCAAGCGGGTCATCGCAGTCGGCGGGGACACCATCAGCTGCAAGGGCAACGGCCCGGTCTACGTCAACGGCAAGGCCCTCGTCGAGCCCTACATCTACCCCGGGGCCACCCCCTGCGGCGACCGCAACTTCGGCCCGCTCAAGGTGCCCGCGGACTCGATCTGGGTGATGGGCGACCACCGCAACGACTCGCTGGACTCCCGCTACCACATGGACGAGCCGGGCGGCGGCGCGGTCGCGGACAAGTACGTGGTGGGCCGCGCGATCGTGGTGGCCTGGCCGATCTCCAACTGGAAGACGCTGCCGATCCCGTCGACGTTCTCCCAGTCCGGCATCGGCACCCAGTCGGCCGCCGGCCTGCTGGTCAACGCCCCGGCGGCGGCCGCCCTGCTGGGCGCGGTCCCGCTGACCCTGGTGGTGCGGCGGCGACGCCGGAAGTAGCGGTCCGGGACCGCGGGACGGCTCTTGCCAGGCACACGGTACCGGCGGGTAATCTGCACGGACGCTCTGCGCGGACGCAGGGCGTCCGTGGCCGTTCCGGGCCCGGGACGGCGGTGACAGGAGCAGGCGGATGGCAGCGCGCAGGCCCACGCTGGGCGGATTCCTCCAGGCGGTCGGGTATGCGGCGGGTGTCGTCGGCCTGGTCGGCGGCTTCCTGCTGATCGCGCTGCAGTACCGTCCCTACTCGGTGCCCACGGGCTCGATGGAGCCCACGGTGCGGGCCGGTGACACCGTGCTCGCCGACCGGGTCTCCGGGGCCGGGCTGGGCCGCGGTGACGTGGTGGTCTTCGCCGACCCGCAGTGGGGGAGCAGCCCGATGGTCAAGCGGATCATCGGGGTCGGCGGAGACACCGTGGCCTGCTGCGACGCGCACGGCCGGGTGACCGTCAACGGCAAGCCGCTGGACGAGACCTACCTGGAGGCCGCGAACGGGCGGGAGAGCCTCACCTCTGCGGCGGTCTCCCAGTTCAAGGTGACCGTTCCGGCGGGCCGGGTCTTCCTGATGGGCGACAACCGCGAGATCTCCGAGGACTCCCGGGTCCACCTGGACCAGCTCGGCGGCACGGTGCCCGTCTCCGACATCAAGGGCCGGGTCGAGGGCCGGGTGCTGCCGCTGGGCAGCCTCGGCACCATCTCCCGGACGGCCGTCTTCGACTCCCTCGCGGGCCGCGACGCCACCTCGCACGGCCTGCTTGGCCCGGCGGCCGTCGCCTGTGTCGGCGGCGGTGCGCTGGTGTTGCTCACAGCCCTGCTGGGTACGGTCGGAGGACGGATCGCGAAGCGGAGGAGCGCGCAGGCATGAGGCGGACGGCAGGGCGTTCATGACGGTCAGGCGCCGGCGGGCGGCCCGGGTGCTGCTGCTCGACCCGGCGGACCGCATCCTGCTGCTCCACGGCTTCGACCCTCAGGAACCCGGACGCCAGTGGTGGTTCACCCCGGGCGGCGGCGTCGAGGAGGGCGAGGAACTGCAGGACGCGGCGCTGCGCGAGATCGCCGAGGAGACGGGGATCCGCGAGGTCCGGATCGGTCCGCTGGTCGCCCGCCGGTCCTCGGCCTTCTCCTTCGACGGCCGCCACTACGACCAGGACGAGTGGTTCTTCCTGGCCTGGACGCCGACCACGGAGACGGACGCCTCCGGCCAGACCGAGCTGGAACTGCGCAGCACGGACGAACTGCGCTGGTGGACGGTGCGGGACCTGCTGGCCACCGAGGAGACCGTCTACCCCGGCGGACTGGGGGCGCTGCTGGACCAGGTGCTGCGGCACGGCCCGCCGACGCGGCCGGTCCGGCTCTCGCGGCCCCGCCCGTGGGCCACAATGGTGGGACGTACGCACAGCTGAGGGGACGCGGGGTATGAGTGCCGAGGATCTCGAGAAGTACGAGACCGAGATGGAGCTCAAGCTCTACCGGGAGTATCGGGACGTCGTCGGGCTGTTCAAGTACGTCATCGAGACGGAGCGGCGCTTCTACCTGACCAACGACTACGAGCTGAACGTGCACTCGCTGCAGGGCGAGGTTTTCTTCGAGGTCAGCATGGCCGACGCCTGGGTCTGGGACATGTACCGGCCGGCCCGCTTCGTGAAGAAGGTACGGGTACTGACCTTCAAGGACGTCAACGTGGAGGAGCTGGCCAAGAGCGACCTGGAGCTGCCGGGGGACAACGCCTTCGGCCGCTGACCGGGCGCATCGTCGGCGGGTCTTCCTTCGGCTGCCGCGTCAACCTCGGTACGTGCCCGCTCACCCGTGAGGGTGGGCGGGTTTTCCACATCCCCGGACTCGTCCACGGAACAAGGGAGCTGATGGCCCGTCAGCCGGGCACGGAGCAGAGTGCGTCGCGGAGGTGACCGCGATGACCGCACGCACGCAGGCTCTCGGCCGGTACGGGGAACAGGCCGCTGTCCGGTGGCTGGAGGCGGCCGGGCTGACCGTTCTGGACCGCAACTGGCGCTGCCGCTCCGGGGAGCTGGACGTCGTCTGCCTGGACGGGGACACGCTGGCCGTCTGCGAGGTGAAGACCCGCAGCGAGCACGGGGCGCAGGCCCCGGAGGAGGCGGTGGACGCCGTCAAGGCGGACCGGCTGCGGGAGCTGGCGCACCGCTGGCTGGCGGAGCGCTGGACTGGGCCGCCACCGCCGGGCGGCGTGCGGATCGACGTCGTCGGCGTCGTGCACGGGCGTCGTGGCGCCGCCCGGGTGCGGCACCTGCGCGGGGCGGTGGGCTGATGGCCTTCGCGCGGACGGGGGCGGTGGCGCTGCTCGGCGTCGACGGCGTGGTGGTGGAGGTGCAGGCGGATCTGGAGCGGGGCGTGTCCGCGTTCACGATCGTCGGGCTGCCCGACAAGGCGCTCAGCGAGGCCCGGGACCGGGTGCGGGCAGCCGTGGTCAACTCCGGGGAGGAGTGGCCGCAGAAGAAGCTGACGGTGGGTCTGTCCCCGGCCTCGGTGCCCAAGAGCGGCAGCGGATTCGACCTGGCCATCGCGGCCGCCGTGCTGGCCTCGGCGGAGCGGCTGCATCCGTCGTCCGTGGCGGGGCTGCTGATGGTCGGTGAGCTCGGTCTGGACGGCCGGGTCCGTCCGGTGCGGGGCATCCTGCCCGCGGTGCTCGCGGCGGCCGAGGCCGGCTACGAGGCGGTGGTCGTCCCGGCCTCGGAGCAGGCGGAGGCGGAGCTGGTCCCCGGCATCAAGGTCCTCGGGGTGTCCAGCCTGCGGCAGTTGATCGCGCTGCTGTGCGACGAGCCGCCACCCGAGGAGCCGGAGAACCCGGCCGAGCTCTACGGCGGCAACCCCGACCCGGCCCTGGCCGGGCTGGCCCTTCCGGGCATCGGAGTCGGCGGTGCGGATCTGATGCGCCGTGACCTCGCGGATGTCGCAGGCCAGTCGGCGGCCCGCAAGGCCCTCGAGATCGCCGCCGCCGGGGGCCACCACCTGTACCTGAAGGGGCCGCCAGGGGCCGGCAAGACCATGCTGGCCGAACGGCTGCCGGGGGTGCTGCCGCCGCTGACGCAGAAGGAGGCGCTGGAGGTCACCGCCATCCACTCGGTGGCCGGCCTGCTCCCTCCCGGGCGCCCGCTCTTGCAGCGCGCGCCCTACTGCGCCCCGCACCACTCCACGACCATGCCTGCCATCGTCGGCGGCGGCAGCGGCCTGCCCCGACCCGGGGCGGTCTCGCTGGCGCACCGCGGCGTTCTGTTCCTGGACGAGGCGCCCGAGTTTCCGATAAGGGTGCTCGACGCGCTGCGCCAGCCGCTGGAGTCGGGCGAGGTGGTCGTGGCGCGCTCGGCGGGCTCGCTCCGCCTCCCGGCCCGGTTCACCCTGATGCTCGCGGCCAACCCCTGCCCCTGCGGCCGCTGGTCGCAGGCGGGCGGCGGCTGCGAGTGCACGCCGACGATGGTCAGCCGGTACCAGAGCCGGCTGTCCGGCCCGCTGCTGGACCGGGTGGACCTGCGGGTGGAGGTCGAGGCCGTGTCCCGGGTCGAGCTGCTGTCGCACGCGGGCGCGTCCGAGTCCACGGCGGTGGTGGCGGCCCGCGTCGCGGAGGCCCGGGAGCGGGCCGCGGCCCGGTACGCGGACACGCCCTGGCGGCTGAACGGCGAGGTGCCCGGCCATGAGCTGCGCACGCGGTGGCGGGTGGCGCCCGACGCGCTGAAGGACGCCGAACGGGAGATGGAGCGGGGCTTCCTGACGGCCCGTGGACTGGACCGCGTGCTGCGCGTCGCCTGGACCACGGCCGACCTCGCCGGCGCGGACGCCCCTACGCGGGCGCACGTGCGCACGGCGCTCGGCTTCCGCAGCGCGCACGCCCGCAGCGGCCCGATGCCCGACCCGGAGTACTGACCCCGGCCACGCCGGGAGGTGCGGGGGCGTGCGGGCCCGTTGGGCAGGACGGGTGGGCCGCCCCCGCAGGGGAGGGGTGCGGGTGCCGTGCGCTGTGGGCGCGGGCGGGTGGGCGGCGCCCTCCACGCCCTCGCCAGGGCGGGTGGCGGGGGCGTGACGGACAGGGAGGGGCCGGTAGCCGGCGTCCTCCGCGTCCGGTCGCGGAGCACCTGGCGGCCAAGTGCCGTGTCGGGATAGGTCCACCGGGTTGCGGGGCCCGGCAGGGCACTCCCCAGCCTTCGGCCGGGGGTGCCCCCACGCCGCGTTGTCGGGCGCGCCCAAGTACATCCAGTACGAGGGCCACCCTCCGTCTTGCGATCTTCCCCCAGCCTTCGGCCGGGGGTGCCCCCACCACCGGAAAACCGCAACCCGGCGCACCTATCCGGACACGGCGCTAGCCATCAGCCGCGAGGGGCCCGGGGGTTCTGTGAGCCGGCCGGGGCGTTCCTCCGCGTCGTGTGCGGCGCGCTGGCGGCGGAGCTGCCCCGAGGGGCGCGGGGCTCGCCCTCCCGGGCCGGTGGGCCGACTCGGTCGGCCGGGCCGGTGTGCCGGGGCAATGTGCCGGGCCGGCCGGGTCGGTCGGCCGGTCGGGGGCCCCGCCGCGGGCCGCCGTCCCGGGGCGGCCCGACAGCCCGCGCGGCTCGGGGAGCACGTGCTCGTCGCCCGCACGCCCTGCCCGGTGGGGAGCGGGTCCTGTAAGTGAGCGAGCGAAGGAGGACGAGAGCGTGGACGAGGAGGAGCGGGTCGCGTGGGCGGCGCTGAATCGGATCGTGGAGCCAGGGGATGAGGAGGCAGGCGCACTGATCGTCGACGAGGGGCCCGTGGACGCGCTGGCGCGGCTCTGCGCGGCGCGGCAGCGGCTGAGGTTGGAACCTCCGGACGGCGCGCGCGAGTTGGCGCACGCCGCCCTGATCGGTGCGCGCTTCATCTGCCCGGGCGCGGGCGAGTGGCCGAGCCAGCTCGACGACCTCGGGCCGATCCGTCCCACCGGACTGTGGGTCCGTGGGGCGGCGTCCCTGCGCCTGGCGGCGCTCCACTCGGTCGCCGTCGTGGGCGCGCGGGCCTGTACCGAGTACGGTGCCCGCGTCGCCGCCGAACTGTCCGCCGCGCTGGCCGACCGGGGCCGGCCGGTCGTGTCTGGTGGGGCGAGCGGCATCGACGCCGCAGCCCACCGGGGCGCGCTCGTGGTGGGTGGCCTGACGGTCTCCGTGCTGGCCTGCGGGGTCGACCAGGTCTACCCGCGCAGCAACGAGCAACTGCTGAAGCGCATCGCCGAGTTGGGCCTCGTCGTCAGTGAGCTGCCGCTGGGCGCGCATCCCAACCGGCCGCGGTTCCTGCAGCGCAACCGCCTGATCGCCGCGCTCACCCGGGGCACCGTCGTGGTGGAGGCGGCCCGGCGCAGCGGGTCGCTCAACACCGCGCGCTGGGCGGCCGAGCTGAACCGGCACGTGATGGGCGTCCCGGGGCCCGTGGTCAGCGAACTGTCGTCCGGAGTACACGAGTTGATCCGCACCGGGGCGGTTCTGGTCACCTCTGCCGCAGAGGTGGTCGAACTTGTGGGCGGTGTGGGCACGGATCTCGCCCCCGCTCCGCAGCTGCCCGCGCTGCCGCGGGACATCCTCGGACCGGTGGCGCTCCGCGTGATCGAGGCGCTGCCCCTGGACCGGCGGGGCGCGCCGGTGGAGCACCTGGTCCGGCGGCTGGCGCTGCCGGCCCCCGCCGTGCTGGCCCGGCTCCACGAATTGTGCGCACTCGGAATGGTCGAGCGCGAAGGAGCGCACTGGAGGTTGAATCCGGAGCGGATCGCTACTCCATAGCGCTCGGAACGCACTCCGTCACGCTACGCTCACAACCGTTCCGTTGAATGGCCCAATGGTTCAGTAGAACGGCTCAAACCACGCATGCCCAGCTTCGGCACCTTCCCCGCGGATGATCCCCGCGGCGCACGCCTCCCCGGGGCCCGCGCCGCGGCGGAGGCGCCTGTGCCCGCGGCCACGGCGGCGCCTGCGCGGATCCGCACCGTCGACGACCTCTGGCACGCCTACAAGACCACCAACGACCCGGTGCTGCGCGAGCAGTTGATCCTCCACTACTCCCCGCTGGTCAAGTACGTCGCGGGCCGCGTGGGCGTCGGCCTGCCCGCCAACGTCGAGCAGGCGGACTTCGTCTCCTCGGGCGTCTTCGGACTCATCGACGCCATCGAGAAGTTCGACCCGGACCGCGCGATCAAGTTCGAGACCTACGCCATCAGCCGGATCCGCGGCGCGATCATCGACGAACTGCGGGCGCTGGACTGGATTCCGCGCTCCGTCCGGCAGAAGGCGCGCGCTGTCGAGCGCGCCTACGCCACGCTGGAGACGACGCTGCGGCGCACCCCGAACGATCCCGAGGTGGCCGCGGAGATGGGCATCGCGCTGGAGGAACTGCACGGCATCTTCAGCCAGTTGTCCCTCGCCAACGTCGTGGCGCTGGACGAGTTGATGCACGCCTCGGGCGAGAGCGGGGAGCGCGGGGGCAGCCTGGGCGACACCCTGGTGGACCCGGCCGCGGACGACCCGGAGCAGGTCGCGGAGTCCCGCGAGGTGCGCCGGCTGCTGGCCCGCGCCATCAACACGCTGCCCGACCGCGAGAAGACCGTGGTGAGCCTCTACTACTACGAGGGCCTCACCCTCGCCGAGATCGGCCACGTGCTCGGGGTGACCGAGAGCCGGGTGAGCCAGATCCACACCAAGGCCGTGCTCCAACTCCGCGCCAAGCTCTCCGACGCCCGCTGACCCGAGAACCGCCCGCCGGGCCCGCTCACCGCTGCCCCGCCGCTTGCCTCCGCCTCGCCCTGCCCGTGCGCTGCCCCCGCCTCGCCCCGCCGGCGCGCCTGCCCCGCCTCGCCCCGCCCGCGCGCCTGCCCCCGCCTCGCCCGGCCGGCGCGCCTGCCCCCATCTCACCCGCCCCCCGCGCCCGGGCCGGGCCTGTTGGCGCGGGCCCCTGGGACGCCGGGGGCGCGCGGGGGAGGCGTAGGGTGCTGGGCGTGCCAAGGATCAGAGCCGCCACCGTCGCCGAGCATCGAAGGCTTCAGCGAGAAGCCCTCCTCGGCGCCGCGCGCGAACTGCTCGCCCAGGGCGGGATGGACGCGCTGACCTTCCCCAACCTGGCGGCCCGCACCGGGCTCGCCCGCTCCTCGGTCTACGAGTACTACCGCTCCCGCGCCGCCGTGGTCGAGGACCTGTGCGCGGTGGACTTCCCCGCCTGGGCGCGGGACGTGGAGGCCGAGGTCGCCGCCGGAGGGACCGCGCAGGAGCGGGTCGCCGCCTATGTGCGGGCCCAGCTGCGGCTGGCCGGGGACGCGCGGCACCGTGCCGTCGTGGCGCTCTCCGCGGCGGAGCTGGAGCCCGAGGCGCGCGAGCGCATCCGGGCCGCCCACGGCGCGCTGGTCGATCTGGTCGTGGACGCGCTCGCCCAACTCGGCCACCCGCACCCCCGCCTGACGGCCGCTCTGCTGCAGGGCACGATCGATGCCGCCGTCCGGCGACTCGATCTCGCCCCGGCCGCCGAGGGCCACGAAGCCGTGATCGCGGCGGCCGTCTCCTTCGCGCTCACCGGAGCGAGCCGCGCGGTGCCGGGCAGCAGCACCGCCTGACGGGGCGTCAGCGGCAGCAGGGGCAGCAGCCTGGCCCGGCCGACCGAGAGCAGGGCCAGCGGGTCGAGGTAGTGGCGGCCGCGCAGCAGGCCCCAGTGCAGGCAACTACGCGGGCAGTGCGCTTCCCGGCCGCTGACCACGCCGAGCGGCTGCCCTGCTGACACCGCGTCACCCTTCCGCACCGACGCGGCCACCGGCTCGTACGTCGTCCGCAGCGGCGGATCCCCGGAGTCCGGGTGGACCACGGTGACCACCGGCTTCCCGCCGACCAGCCCGGCGAAGCCGACCACTCCCGCCCTCGCCGCCCGCACCTGCGTGCCCGCAGCCGCGGCGAGGTCGACGCCCCGGTGGCCGGCCAGCCACCGCTGCGCCGGAGGCGCGAAGCGCTGGACGACCACGTCCGGCACCCGCGGGACCGGCAGCACCGCGCCGGCCATCGGCCGCCGCCCCGCCGGCGCCCACGGCACCCCGGCAGCCGCCGCCGGACGTGCCGCACCCGGAGCGCCCGCACCCGGAGCTCCCGCAGGCGGTGGCAGCGCCCGGGCGGGTCCGATCAGCTCCATGGCCAACCACAGCAGCAGGCCCAGCACCAGCAGCACCCGCCGGGCGTCCGGCAGCGGCGACGGGCTGTGCGGAGAGGAGCACGGGACCAGCGGAAGCTTCGTCATGTGCCGCACTCTGCCCCTCCCCGGGGCGCCGCCGGCGCGCTCCGGGGCAGGCTGTGGACAGCGCACCGGCTGTGGACAACCAGCTCACTCCTTCGAGTGAGGGTGACGCCCGGCCGCAGGTCGCCCGGCGCTCGGCGCGTCCCGTACACTCTTACCGCGGCCCGGCCTGCCCGGGTCGACTTCGCACGCCCGCCTCCGGTCATCCGGAGCAGTGCCGCATCGGTCCTCCCGACAGGTTCCCGGTCCAGGTCATCGACCCTCTCCGGGCCCGTCCAGGCGCGGCGCGCCACGGGCGTCAGGCGCCGCGACACCGTCACGGCGGACAACCGGAAGAAGCACAAGAGGAGAACGGCCATGGCCGTCGTCACGATGCGGGAGCTGCTGGAGAGCGGCGTCCACTTCGGTCACCAGACCCGTCGCTGGAACCCGAAGATGAAGCGCTTCATCTTCACCGAGCGCAACGGCATCTACATCATCGACCTCCTGCAGTCGCTGAACTACATCGACCGCGCCTACGAGTTCGTCAAGGAGACCGTCGCCCACGGCGGCAGCGTCCTCTTCGTCGGCACCAAGAAGCAGGCCCAGGAGGCCATCGCCGAGCAGGCCACCCGCGTGGGCATGCCCTACGTGAACCAGCGCTGGCTCGGCGGCATGCTGACCAACTTCAGCACCGTCTACAAGCGTCTGCAGCGCCTCAAGGAGCTCAGCGAGATCGACTTCACGGACGTGGCCGGCTCCGGCCTCACCAAGAAGGAGCTCCTCGTCCTGCAGCGCGAGTACGAGAAGCTGGACAAGACCCTCGGCGGCATCAAGGACATGCAGCGTGTCCCGTCCGCCGTGTGGATCGTCGACACCAAGAAGGAGCACATCGCCGTCGGCGAGGCTCGCAAGCTCAACATCCCGGTCGTCGCGATCCTCGACACCAACTGCGACCCCGACGAGGTCGACTACAAGATCCCGGGCAACGACGACGCCATCCGCTCGGTCACCCTGCTCACCCGCGTGATCGCCGACGCCGTCGCCGAGGGCCTGATCGCCCGCTCGGGCGCCGGCAAGGGCGACGCCAAGCCGGAGTCCGGCGCCGACCAGCCGCTGGCCGACTGGGAGCGCGAGATCCTCGAGGGCGAGAAGAAGGCCGACGAGGCCGAGGCTCCCGCCGAGGTCCAGGCTTCCGCCGAGACCGAGAAGGCCGTCGAGTCCGAGCAGTCCTGAACGGACCGGTCGGCACCGATCGATTGACCTGGTGAGGGGTACGGCGGCGGCCGCCGTTGTACCCCTCCCGTCTGTGGACCCCGGTCCACCAGGTCCCACCAGACCACGCGATCACACCACGCGAGAAGAGATTCAGGAACCATGGCGAACTTCACCGCCGCGGACGTCAAGAAGCTCCGTGAGCTCACCGGCGCCGGGATGATGGACTGCAAGAAGGCCCTCGAAGAGGCCGAGGGCAACGTGGAGAAGGCCGTCGAGCTGCTCCGCATCAAGGGCCAGAAGGGTGTCGCCAAGCGCGAGGGCCGCGACGCCTCCAACGGCGCCGTCGTCTCCCTGCTGGACGGCACCAAGTCCGGCGTCCTGGTCGAGCTGAACTGCGAGACCGACTTCGTGGCCAAGGGCGACAAGTTCGTGGCCGTCGCCGACCGCCTGGCCGCCTTCGTGGCCGAGCAGTCCCCGGCCGACATCGAGGCCGCGCTGGCCGCCGAGATCGAGCCTGGCAAGACCGTCCAGCAGTTCGTGGACGAGGCCAACGCCAACCTGGGCGAGAAGATCGTCTTCCGTCGCTTCGCCCAGTTCAAGGACGGCGGCTCGGTCTACGCCTACATGCACCGCACCGACCCCGACCTGCCGCCGGCGATCGGCGTCCTGGTCGAGCTGGACGGCGAGAACGAGGAGGTGGCCAAGGGCGTCGCGCAGCACATCGCCGCCTTCGGTCCGTCCTTCCTCTCCCGCGAGGAGATCCCGGCCGAGGTGCTCGACAACGAGCGCCGCATCGCCGAGGCCACCGCTCGCGAGGAGGGCAAGCCCGAGGCCGCCCTGCCCAAGATCGTCGAGGGTCGCGTCACCGGCTTCGTCAAGGAGAACGCGGTCCTGGAGCAGGCCTACGCCAAGGACAACAAGAAGACCGTGCAGAAGGTGCTCGACGAGGCCGGCGTCAAGCTGACCCGTTTCGTGCGCTTCCGCGTCGGCGCCTGACCGTCCCGTACTCCGAGCAGTACGCGACGCGGGCAGCAGGGGTACACGCCCCTACGATGTGAGTCGTGAGAACGACGAGGAGGCCACTGCCGTGGAGGTAACCACACCTCGCCGCGGCGGTGGCCTCCTCTTGTACACGCGGGAAACCCGCGTGGCCGGTACAAGGAGGGTCTGATGACGGTCACCGCCGAGCAGGGCACGCGTCGCCGCGTGCTGCTCAAGCTTTCCGGCGAGGCGTTCGCCGGCGGAGGCGGCCTCGGCGTCGACCCCGACGTCGTCCACGCCATCGCCCGCGAGATCGCCACGGTGGTGCGCGGCGGCACCGAGGTGGCCGTGGTCATCGGCGGCGGAAACTTCTTCCGCGGCGCCGAACTGCAGCAGCGCGGCATGGACCGGGCCCGGTCCGACTACATGGGCATGCTCGGCACCGTGATGAACTCCCTTGCGCTGCAGGACTTCCTGAACAAGGAGGGCGTCGAGACCCGGGTGCAGACCGCGATCACCATGGGCCAGGTCGCCGAGCCGTACCTGCCGCTGCGGGCCGTGCGCCACCTGGAGAAGGGCCGCGTCGTGATCTTCGGCGCCGGTATGGGCATGCCCTACTTCTCCACCGACACCACCGCCGTGCAGCGTGCGCTGGAGATCCACGCCGAGGTGCTGCTCATGGGCAAGAACGGGGTGGACGGCGTCTACGACTCCGACCCGCGCACCAACCCCGGCGCGGTCCGCTTCGACGCGCTCGACTACAGCGAGGTGATCGCGCGCGACCTCAAGGTCGCCGACCTCACGGCGATCACCCTGTGCAAGGACAACGACCTCCCGATCCTCGTCTTCGAACTCCTCAAGGAGGGCAATATCGCCCGGGCCGTGAAGGGTGAGAAGATCGGCACGCTGATCAGCACCGACGCACCGCATTCCTGACCCTCCGAACCTCCTAGCGGGAGCAGACTGTGATCGAAGAGACCCTCCTCGAGGCCGAGGAGAAGATGGAGAAGGCCGTCAACGTGGCGAAGGACGACTTCGCCGCGATCCGTACCGGCCGCGCCCACCCGGCGATGTTCGCCAAGATCGTCGCCGAGTACTACGGGACGATGACCCCGATCAACCAGCTGGCCTCCTTCTCGGTGCCCGAGCCGCGGATGGCGGTCGTCTCGCCCTTCGACAAGAGTTCGCTGCGCGTCATCGAGGAGGCGATCCGCAACTCCGACCTCGGCGTCAACCCGAGCAACGATGGGTCCATCATCCGGGTGGTGTTCCCGCAGCTGACCGAGGAGCGCCGCAAGGAGTACATCAAGGTCGCCCGCGGCAAGGCCGAGGACGCCAAGATCTCCATCCGCTCGGTGCGCCGCAAGGCCAAGGAGACCCTCGACAAGCTCGTCAAGGACGGCGAGGTCGGCGAGGACGAGGTGCGCCGCGCCGAGAAGGAGCTCGAGGACACGACCGCGCGCTACGTCGCGCAGGTGGACGAGCTCCTGAAGCACAAGGAAGCCGAGCTGCTCGAGGTCTGATGAACGACGACTCCCTCTGGGGGCCCGCGCCCGGCGCCGCCCGACACGCAGCGCCCCCGGAGGGACTGCCGTTCGGTGCGCCCACCGACCCCATGGCACAGACTCAGTACATGCCCCCCGTGCCCCCCGTGAGCGAGCAGGCGCCGCAGATGCCACAGCCGCACATCCCCCCTGCCCCCGCGGCGCCCAAGCAGCCCAAGGCGGGACGCGACCTCCGCGCCGCCATAGGGGTGGGCGTCGGGCTGGGCGTCGTCATCGTCGCTTCGCTGTTCTTCGTGAAGTGGCTGTTCACCGGTGTCGTGGTGGCCGCGGTCGCCGTCGGGGCCTGGGAGTTGACGAGCCGTCTGCTGGAGGCCAAGGGCATCCGGGTGCCGCTCGTGCCGCTGGTGGTGGGCGGCGCGGCGATGGAGGTGTCGGCGTACCTGGGCGGCGCCCAGGCGGCGCTGGTCGCCTTCGCGCTGACCTGCCTGGGGCTGCTGGTCTGGCGGATGTCCGAGCCGCCGGAGGACTACCTGCGGGACGTGACCGCCGCCGTGTTCACGGCGTTCTACGTCCCCTACCTGGCGACGTTCGTGATGCTGATGCTGGCCGCGGACGACGGCCCGCAGCGCGTCGTGCTGTTCCTCGTGCTGACGGTGTGCAGCGACACCGGCGCGTACGCGGTGGGCTCGCGCTTCGGCCGGCACAAGCTGGCCCCGAGGATCAGTCCCGGCAAGACCCGGGAAGGTCTGGTCGGCGGGGTGCTGCTGTGCATGATCGCCGGGGCCCTCGGCATGCAGTTCATGATCGACAAGGGTTCGTGGTGGCAGGGCCTGGTGCTGGGCGCGTGCGTCGCGGTGAGCGCCACGCTGGGCGACCTCGGCGAGTCGATGATCAAGCGGGATCTCGGCATCAAGGACATGGGCACCCTGCTCCCCGGCCACGGCGGGATCATGGACCGCCTCGACTCCCTGCTGCCCACCGCGCCCGTCGTCTGGCTCGTCCTCGCCGGACTGGTCGGCACCAACATGTAGCGGCGCCCCGACAGGGGCGCGAGGAACTGCGCGTCCAACACACCACTGGGGGAGGTCCGGCCTCGATCAACGGGGCGGACCTCCCCCAGTGGTGTGTTGGACGGGCTGGGGCACCTCGCGCCCGGAGGGCGGGGGATTCCTCGCGCCCGTAAGGGGGCGGGGCATCTGCGACACTTGAAGGCATCATGCCTAAGCCACTGCCTGGACAGCTCACGTTCGTCGCGCCCCGGGGCGCCAAGCCGCCGCGCCACCTCGCCGACATGGACGCGGCCGAGCGCCGCGAGGCGCTGGCCGCCCTGGGCGAGAAGCCCTTCCGCGCGGACCAGCTCTCGCGTCAGTACTTCGCGCGCCTGTCGGCCCGGCCGGACGAGTGGACGGACATCCCGGCCGCGTCCCGCGCGAAGCTGGCCGAGGCGCTGCTGCCGAACCTGATGACCGAGGTCCGGCACGTCTCCTGCGACAACGACACCACGCGCAAGACGCTGTGGAAGCTCTTCGACGGTGTCCTCGTCGAGTCGGTGCTGATGAAGTACCCCGACCGGATCACCATGTGCATCAGCTCCCAGGCGGGCTGCGGCATGAACTGCCCCTTCTGCGCCACGGGCCAGGCGGGGCTGACCCGCAACCTCTCCACCGCCGAGATCGTGGAGCAGATCGCCGCGGGCATGCGCAGTATCAAGGCGGGCGACTTCGGTGGAACGCCGGGCGGGGCCGAGGGCGAGGAGAGGGCCGTGCGCCTGTCCAACGTCGTCTTCATGGGCATGGGCGAGCCGCTGGCGAACTACAAGCGCGTCATCGCGGCCATCCGCCGCCTCACCGAGCCGGCGCCCAGCGGCTTCGGCCTCTCACAGCGCGGGATCACCGTCTCGACCGTCGGCCTGGTCCCCGCGATCAACCGGCTCGCGGAGGAGAAGCTCAGCGTCCGCCTCGCGGTGTCGCTGCACGCCCCGGACGACGAGCTGCGCGACGAGCTGGTGCCCGTGAACACCCGCTGGAAGGTGGCCGAGGTGCTGGACGCGGCGTGGGACTACGCCGCGCAGTCCGGGCGCCGGGTCTCCATCGAGTACGCGCTGATCCGCGACATCAACGACCAGGCATGGCGGGCGGATCTGCTGGGACGCCTGCTGAAGAACCACCGGGCCCACGTGAACCTCATCCCGCTGAACCCGACGCCCGGCTCGAAGTGGACGGCGAGCCGTCCGGAGGACGAGGCGGAGTTCGTGCGGCGGCTGCAGTCCCACGGCGTGCCGGTCACCGTCCGCGACACCCGGGGCCAGGAAATCGACGGCGCCTGCGGCCAGTTGGCCGCGGCGGGATAGTTGCACCCTCCAGGGGCGCGAGGTGCTGCGCGACCGGCCCACCACCCACGGAGGTCCGACCCGTTGATCGGGGACGGACCTCCCTCAGTGGTGGGCTGGTCGCGGTGGGGGCACCTCCCGCCCGAAGGGTGGGGGATCCTCGCGCCCCTGCGGTGGGCTCACCCTCAGATCGAAAGTGCGGCGGTGGCCAGGAGGCCCGTGGCCGTGCCCGTCGCCAGCACCACCGCGACGGCTGCCACGCTCCGCAGGGCCACCGCGGAGCGGAACGTCGAGGCGGGAGCGCCCATCCGCTCCAGCGGGGCGTAGATCGCACGGCGCAAGCCGCTCAGCTCGGCGAGGCGGGTCAGCAGGGCGCCCAGCACGCACAGCGCCAGCAGCACCCCCTCGATGCGGGGGAGGGGCCCGACCGGTCCCGCCTCGGCGGCGTAGTGGCGGACCGCCACCACCCCCACCGCGCCGACGATGGCCAGCACGGCCAGCGGGGTGCCCAGCCTTCGGGCCTCGGACTGCAGGCCGCGGCCGGCCAGCAGGCGCACGGCCCGCGGGCCGCCCCACGTCAGCACCAGGCCGGAGGCGTGCAGCAGGAGCGGCACGGCGAGGGCCAGGCCGACGACGGCCAGCATCCAGCCGAGTGCTCCCGCCACCGCCCCGCGGGTGTGCACGGCGGCCAGCACCATCGCCGTGCCGCCCGTCAACAGTCCGGCGCTCACGGCCAGTTGCAGCGGCCCGGGGGTCGACGCGGCCGGTTGGGCGTCCTCGTCCGGCAGTACGTCCTCCGGACGGACCGCCGCTGCGGCGGCGAGGCCGCCGCAGAGCGGGACCAGGGCGAGCAGGGTGATCGCCGCGGCCGGGGGCAGCGACGCGTGGACGGCGAGCGCCCGGTCGAGCTTGGTGCCCGGCGCCAGTTCGAGCACGTGGCCGCGCAGCAGCAGGTACCCGGCCAGCGCGGTGAGCGCGCCGACCGCGCAGGCCACCGCGATCTCCCCGGCGAGCAGCACCCGCAGCCGCAGCTTGCCCAGCCCGGCGGCCAGCAGGCCGGCGATCCGCTCGGGCTGCTGCACCGGCATGGCCCGGGCCCAGGCCGCGGCCAGGTATGCCACGCCGGCCAGCGCCGGCAGGCACCACAGCAGGCGCAGCACGGCGGCGTGCGAGGCCGCCGGATCGCTGAGGGCCCGGCCGAGGGCCCGCAGCAGCAGGGCGGCGACGATGCCGGCGGCGATCGTCGTCAGCGCCCAGCGCAGCAGGTCGAGCGTGCGGTATCCGCGGGCTACACGGAGGTAGAACACCTGGCTGCGTCCTCTTCCGACTGTGAATCCAACTGTGGTTCCAAGGGTGGATCCGGCTGTGGCTCCGAGTCGCCGCCCGACCCGGGCCCGAGCGCCGTCGCGGCGGGCACCGCCACGGGCAGCGGCTCCGACTCGGCCGGGGCGGCGGCCTCCTGACGGGCCGTCACCGGGGCGGCCAGGCGACCGTCGGCCATCGCGGCGATCCGGTCGGCGTAGCGGGCCACGTTCGAATCGTGCGTCGCCAGGATAAGGGTGATCTTGTGCGAGCGGGACGCGGCCAGCAGTATCCGCATGACCTGGTCCTGGGACTCGCGGTGCAGCGGCGCGGTGGGCTCGTCGGCGAAGAGCACGGCCGGGCGCGGGGCCAGGGCGCGGGCGACGGCCACACGCTGGCGCTGGTCCTGCACCAGCTCCGCCGGGCGGAGCTTGGCGCAGGCGGCGACGTCCAGCCGCTCCAGCCACTCGGCGGCGGCGGTGTACGCGTCCCGGCGCGGGGCGCCCGCCAGCAGCAGCGGCAGGGCGACGTTCTCACGCGCCGTCAGTTCCGGGACCAGGTGCGGCTCGGGGCCGACGTAGCCGAAGCGCTCGCGGCGCAGCCGCTCCCGTCCGGCGCGGTTGAGCGTGTGCACCGGGGAGGAGTTGAACCAGATCTCGCCCTCGTCCGCGGTCAGTATGCCGCTGAGGCAGTCGAGCAGGGTGGTCTTGCCGGCGCCGCGCGGGCCGGTGACGGCGAGCACCTCGCCCTCGCGGACGCCGAGGGAGACGCTGCGCAGGGCGGGGGTCCCCTGGTGGAACTTGACCAGGGCCCGCGCCCAGAGGACGTCGTTGTCCGGTGGGGCGGCTGGGGCGACGGACACGGGGAACCTCCGCTGCATGCGAGTTGTGGCTCACAGACTAGAACGAGGCATCCTCACGCCGGTTGCGTGCGCTTTCTTCCCTCGTGTCGCGATAATCACTCGAACAGAGCACGAAAATACACGCCGATGGGCGGCACCCGCACGGAGCAGGTGCCGCCCATCGGACGACTCGTGACGGACCGTCAGGGAACCGTCAGAGCTTGGTCCACGCCTCGGTGAGGACCGAGCGCAGGATCTGCTCGATCTCGTCGAAGGTGGACTGGTCCGCCGTCAGCGGCGGGGAGAGCTGGATGACCGGGTCGCCACGGTCGTCGGCGCGGCAGTACAGGCCGTTGTCGAACAGGGCCTTGGACAGGAAGCCGTAGAGCACGCGCTCGCACTGCTCGTCGCTCAGCGACTCCTTGGTGGCCTTGTCGGCGACCAGTTCGATGCCGTAGAAGAAGCCGTTGCCGCGGACGTCGCCGACGATCGGCAGGTCGTGCAGCTTCTGCAGCGTCTGCAGGAAGGCGCCCTCGTTCTCCAGCACGTGCTTGTTCAGGCCCTCACGCTCGAACAGGTCGAGGTTGGCCAGCGCGACGGCCGAGGAGACCGGGTGGCCGCCGAAGGTGTAGCCGTGCAGGAAGGTGTTGTCGCCCTTGTAGAACGGCTCGGCGATGCGGTCGGAGATGATCGCGGCGCCGATCGGGGAGTAGCCCGAGGTCATGCCCTTGGCGCAGGTGATGATGTCCGGCACGTAGTCGAACTTGTCGCAGGCGAACGTCGTGCCGAGGCGGCCGAAGGCGCAGATGGTCTCGTCGGAGACGAGCAGCACGTTGTACCTGTCGCAGATCTCGCGGACCCGCTGGAAGTACCCGGGCGGCGGCGGGAAGCAGCCGCCGGCGTTCTGCACCGGCTCCAGGAAGACGGCGGCGACGGTGTCCGGGCCCTCGAACAGGATCTGCTGCTCGATCTGGTCGGCGGCCCACTGGCCGAAGGCGACCTCGTCGTCCGCGAAGAGCGGCGCGCGGTAGAAGTTGGTGTTCGGGACCTTGTGCGCACCCGGCACCAGCGGCTCGAACGGGGCCTTCAGGCCCGGCAGGCCGGTGATGGACAGGGCGCCCTGCGGGGTGCCGTGGTAGGCGACGGCTCGCGAGATGACCTTGTACTTGGTGGGGTGCCCGGTCAGCTTGAAGTACTGCTTGGCCAGCTTCCACGCGGTCTCGACGGCCTCGCCGCCGCCGGTGGTGAAGAAGACCTTGTTCAGGTCGCCCGGCGCGTACTCGGCCAGGCGCTCGGCCAGCTCGATCGCGTTCGGGTGGGCGTAGCTCCACACCGGGAAGAAGGCGAGCTGCTCCGCCTGCTTCCGGGCGACCTCGGCCAGCTCGGTGCGGCCGTGGCCGGCCTGCACCACGAACAGGCCGGCGAGGCCGTCCAGGTACTTGCGGCCGTTGCTGTCGTAGATGTAGTTGCCCTCACCACGGACGATGGTGGGAACCGGGCTGTTCTCGTACGAGGACATCCGGGTGAAGTGCATCCACAGATGGTCGTAGGCCTTCTTGGAAAGGTCCGCGTCGGCGCTCATCGGGTACCCCAGGTGTAGGTCTGTTTCCGGAGTTTCAGGTAAACGAAGCTCTCGGTCCTCCGCACGCCGGGCAGCGCGCGGATGCGCTTGTTGATCAGTTCGAGGAGATGTTCGTCGTCCTCGCAGATCAGCTCGGCCATCAGGTCGAACGAGCCTGCGGTGACGACGACGTAGTCCACCTCGTCCATGGCCACCAGCGCGTCCGCGACCGGCTCGATGTCGCCCTCGACGGTGATCCCGATCATCGCCTGACGGGTGAACCCGACGGTGAGCGGGTCGGTCACGGCGACGATCTGCATGACGCCCTGGTCGAGCAGCTTCTGGACGCGCTGACGAACCGCCGCTTCCGACAGGCCCACTGCCTTGCCGATGGTCGCGTAGGGACGCCGCCCGTCCTCCTGCAGCTGCTCGATGATCGCCTTGGAGACGGAGTCGAGAGGAACGCTGCCGTTCCGGTCACGGTTGGCCACGTCGTCACCATGCACTATCCGATCGCCCGTTCGCAAGTGATTCCGTCGCAGATCTTGGATTCAGGAACTGAATCCATCGTGTTGCCAGCTCAGCCCTGCCGATAACCGTAGGTGTGGGGCTACGCTGGGCAGGGTCCGACAAGGACGTCCCGGATTCGAGAAGAGGTCCCCTCGTGAGCGAGCTTCTGAAGCTGCGCAACTACATCAACGGCGCGTTCACCGATGCGGCCGACGGCCGCACCACCGAGGTCATCGATCCCACCACGGGGGAGGCCTACGCCACCGCGCCGCTGTCCGCCGAGGCCGACGTCGACGCGGCCATGGCCGCCGCGGCCGCGGCCTTCGAGAGCTGGCGGGACACGACGCCCTCGGAGCGGCAGCGCGCCCTGCTGAAGATCGCCGACGCGATCGAGGCCCGCGCGGAGGAGCTGGTCGCGGTCGAGTCCAAGAACACCGGCAAGCCGATCGCGCTGACCGCCTCGGAGGAGATCCCCCCGATGGTGGACCAGATCCGCTTCTTCGCCGGCGCCGCCCGCCTGCTGGAGGGCAAGTCCGCGGGCGAGTACATGGACGGCATGACCTCGATCATCCGCCGCGAGCCGGTAGGCGTCTGCGCCCAGGTCGCCCCCTGGAACTACCCGATGATGATGGCCGTGTGGAAGTTCGCCCCGGCCATCGCCGCGGGCAACACCGTGGTCCTCAAGCCCTCGGACACCACCCCGGCCTCCACCGTGCTGCTGGCCGAGATCATCGGCGAGATCCTGCCGCCCGGCGTCTTCAACGTCATCTGCGGCGACCGGGAGACCGGCCGGCTGATGGTCGAGCACCGCACCCCGGCGATGGCCTCCATCACCGGCTCGGTCCGCGCCGGCATCCAGGTCGCGGGCTCCGCGGCCAAGGACGTCAAGCGGGTCCACCTCGAGCTCGGCGGCAAGGCCCCGGTCGTGGTCTTCGAGGACGCCGACATCGCCGAGGCCGTCGAGGGCATCTCGGTCGCCGGCTTCTTCAACGCGGGCCAGGACTGTACGGCGGCCACCCGCGTGCTGGTCCACGAGTCGATCCACGACGAGTTCGTCGCCGCGCTGGCCAAGGCCGCCCAAGACACCAAGACCGGGCAGCCGGACGACGAGGACGTGCTGTTCGGCCCGCTCAACAACGCCAACCAGCTGGCCCAGGTCACCGGCTTCATCGACCGCCTGCCGGCCCACGCCAAGGTCGAGGCCGGCGGCCACCGAGTCGGCGACAAGGGCTACTTCTACGCCCCCACCGTGGTCTCCGGCCTCAAGCAGGACGACGAGATCGTCCAGAACGAGGTCTTCGGCCCGGTCATCACGGTGCAGAAGTTCTCCGACGAGGCCGAGGCCGTGGCCAACGCCAACGGCGTCGAGTACGCGCTGGCCTCCTCGGTGTGGACCAAGGACCACGCCCGCGCGATGCGCATGTCCAAGAAGCTCGACTTCGGCTGCGTGTGGATCAACACCCACATCCCGCTGGTCGCCGAGATGCCCCACGGCGGCTTCAAGAAGTCCGGCTACGGCAAGGACCTGTCCGCCTACGGCTTCGAGGACTACACCCGCATCAAGCACGTGATGACCAACATCGGCTGAAGCACCCTGGGCCGACGCTCAGTCAATTCCTAAGGAAAGGCCCCGCGGACACAGTCTGCGGGGCCTTTCTGTGAGTTCTCGTGCGGAGTTCCCACTTTCTCTTTCCGGCCTCTAGAGTCGCGAAAGGAACGGGAGTTGGAACAGGAGCGCACGTGAAACTGTCGGTGGTCGCCATCTTCCACGGCATCGAGGACTACGCCCCGGCCATGCTGTACGGCCTCGCCGCGGCGGCGGCCACGGACACCGAGTTCCTGCTGGTCGACGACGCCTCCCGGGACGGCACCGGGCAACTGCTGCACGACTTCGCCTCCGGCCGGTCCGACACCCGGGTGATCCGGCTCGCCGAGAACGGCGGACCGTCCGTCGCCCGCAATGCCGGACTCGATCGGGCGAAAGGCCGCTGGATCGTGTTCCTCGACGGCGACGACTGGCTCGCTCCCGGATATCTGCGCGAACTCCTCGCGCAGGCCGAGGAACTCGACTGCGATTTCGTGCGCACCGACCATGTCCGGGTCACCGGCCGCACTCGCGAACTCGTCCGCGCTCCGCAGGCGCGCCGGGGCGTGCGCCTCGACCCGCGCGCGGCCATCGGCCCCGCCGACCGCAGGACCATGGTCGACTACCCCTTCCCCTGGGCCGGCATCCACCACCGCCGGCTGCTGGACCGCGGCCTGCTCCACTTCGACCCGGCGCTGCGCACCTGCGAGGACCGCGAGTGGACCTGGCGCCTGTACCTCGGCGCCGACTCCTACGCCGTCAGCAGCCTGGCCGGCGTGCACTACCGGCGGGCCGTCGCCGGGTCGCTGACCCAGGTCGGCGACGCCCGGCAGCTCGACTTCATCCCCGCCTTCGACGCCGTCCTGCGCCATGCCGCCGCCGACCGCGAGGCGGACCGGCTGCTGCCCAAGGCCGTGCGCAGCTACACCGCGATGATCGACTTCCACTGGCGCAACGCGGGACGCCTGCACCGCGACGTGGCCCGGCGGCTGCGCACCGAGGCGGCCGCCGCGGTGGGACGGATGCCGCGCGCCCACCTCGACACCGTCCTGGCCGCCAGCGACCCCGCCCGCCGGACACTCATCCGCCGTCTGGCGGCCCGTCAGTCCGCGGCCGCCTGAACGGAGTCACGTCATGGTGCAGTTCTTCGTCGCCTCCACCCTGTACGGCGCCGCCACTCTCGGCGCGGCCCTGGACGCCGGACTCTTCGGCACCGGTCACCGGCGCATCCTGCTGGTCAGCAACAACGCCACGGCACCCGAGGTCACCCCCGCCCTCGACCGGGCGCCCGGCTTCGCGGCGCTGCGGCCCCGCTTCGACGAGGTCCGCTCCTGGAACGCGGAGACCGCCCCGCAGCACCCCTCCGAATGGAGCCCACGCAACGCCGATCTTCCGCTGTGGGAGCGGCAGTTGCGGCGGAGCTGGGGTCTGGGGGACGAGCCGGTCGAGCTGGTCGTCGAGTCCTTGCAGGCCAACCCGGCCGAGGCGCTGGTCCGGATCTTCGGCGACGCGCTGGTGCACGTCTACGCCGACGGCGTGATGAGCTACGGGCCCACCCGCAAGCGCCTGCCGGAGCTGGTCCCCGGCCGCATCGAGCGGCTGCTCCACCCCGACCTGCTCCCCGGCCTGGAACCGCTGCTGCTGACCGAGCACGGCGTCCCGCGGCAGGGGGTGCCGCTGCCCGCCTTCCGGGCCGTCCTCGACGAGTTGGCCGCGCTGGACCGCTTCGGCGGCGTCCCGCAGGGCGGCGCGCTGCTGCTCGGACAGTACCTGTCCCCGCTCGGGCTGCTGAGCCGCACCGAGGAGGAGCGGCTGCACGCCGACATGCTGCGGGCCGCGGTGGCCGCCGGGCACCGGCACGTGGTCTTCAAGCCCCACCCGAGCGCCCCGCTGCCGCTCACCCGGGCGCTCGAACAGGCCGCGGAGGAGGCCTGCGTCCGGGTCACCGTGCTCCGCGAGCCGGTCCTCGCCGAGACGGCCTTCGCCCGGCTGCGCCCGGAGCTGGTCGTCGGGTGCTTCTCGACCGGACTGTTCACCGCCCGCGCCCTGTTCGGCCTGCCGGTGGTCAGCGTCGGCGCCGCGACCGTGCTGCGGCGGCTCACCCCCTTCGCCAACAGCAACCGGGTGCCGCTGACCCTGGCCCACGCCCTGATGGGCGGTCAGCCGCCGCAGGACGTGCGCCCGTTGCTGCGCGCCGTCGGCCACTGCATGCAGCCCGAGGCGTACCCGGAGCTGCGCTCCGAGACCGAGGCCTGGCTGTTGGCGAGTACGGAGGAGACGGTTCGTACCTACATCGGCACCGCCCGCCTGAGCGCCCTCGGCCTCCCGGGCGGCCAGGTACTCAGCAAGGAGAACGCGGTCCGGCTGCTGCGGCAGAACCCCACGCTGCGGCGCGCGGTCCGCGAGGCCCGCACCGTGCGCAGGGCGGTGACGCGTGCACTCCGCTAGTTCACGCGGACTTCGCTCCCGCGTCAACGAGGGCTGCGTGTTCGTAAGCCCGCCCTGTCTAGGGTCTTGCCGTTAATGATCTGGTGAGGCCTCAGGAGCGCCCGTGAAGCTGTCGGTCGTCGTCCCCTGCTACCGCGTGGCGGCGTTCGCGCCGACCATGCTGCGCAGCCTGGACCGGAACGCCGCCGACGGGATCGAGTTCCTGCTGGTGGACGACTGCTCGACCGACAGCACACCCGACCTGCTGCACGCCTGGGCCCGCGGTCGCCGGGACGCCCGGGTGCTGCGCACACCGGAGAACAGCGGCCTGTCCGCGGCACGCAACCTCGGCCTGGACGCCGCCGAGGGCCGGTGGATCATGTTCTTCGACGGGGACGACTGGCTCGGCCCCGGCTACCTCCCCCAGCTCCTGGCGGTCGCCGAGCGCCACGACGCCGACTTCGTGCGCACCGACCACGTCCAGGTCACGGCGATCAAGCGGGTGGTCCACCGGGCCCCCCAGGCACGTCGCAACGTCGTCCTCGACCCGCGGGACGGCATCCTGCCCGCCAACACCCGCACCATGGTGGACTACCCCTACGCCTGGGCCGGCGTGGCCCACAGCCGGCTGCGCGACCGCGGGCTGCTCCACTTCGACCCCGAGCTGCGCACCGCCGAGGACCGGCCCTGGATCTGGCGGCTGCACCTCAACGCCGACTCCTACGTCGTCGCCGGCCTGCACGGACTGTTCTACCGACGGGCCGTCAGCAACTCGCTCACGCAGATCGGCGACGCCCGCCAACTCGCCTTCCTGCGCGCCTTCGACGACGTCCTCGCGCAGGTCGCGGCGGATCGTGACGCCGAGGCGATGCTCCCCAAAGCGGTCCGCACCTACGTCGCCATCATCGCCCACCACCTGTCGCGACAGGACCGGCTGCTGCCCGAGGTCGCGGCCGAACTGCGGGCCGGGGCCGCGGACGCGCTGGCCCGGATGCCGCAGGACCACCTCGAACGGGTTCTCGGCGAGATCGACGACGACCGTGCCCGCGCGGTGCGCAGGCTCCGCCGCCGGACGCCCGTCGCGGCCTGACCCCGACCTCCGTCCCCCGTACCACTGCTGACGCGACCCGAGGAGTTCCGCCGCCGTGACCCGGCCCGTCCAGATCTTCGCCGCCTCCACCCTCTACGGCGCCGCCACCGTGTGCGCCGCGATCGACGCCGGCCGCTTCGGCCCGGCGGCGCGGCGGATCCTCCTCGTCTGCAACAACGCCGTGGTCCCGGAGACCACCCCGGCCTTCGACGAGAGCCCGTCCTTCGCGGCGCTGCGCTCCCGCTTCGACGAGGTCCGGTCCTGGAACGCGGAGATCTACCCGCAGCACCCCAGCGACTGGGGCCCGCGACTGGCCGATGTCCAGCTCTGGGAACGGCAGTTGCGGCGCGGCTGGGAGCTGGGCGACGCGCCCGTCGAGCTGGTGCTGGAGTCGATCCAGGTCAACCCGGCCCGCGCGCTGGCCTCGATCTTCTCCGAGGCACTGCTGCACGTGTATGCCGACGGCGTCATGTCCTACGGGCCGACCCGCAACAAGCTGCCCGACCTGCTGCACGGGCGGCTGGAGCGGCTGCTCTACGTGGATCTCGTCCCCGGGCTCACACCCCTGCTGCTGACCGAGTACGGCGTGGCGCAGGAGGCCGTGCCGGGGCCTGAACTGCGCGCCGTGCTCACCGAACTCGCCGCCTGCGGACCGGACTTGGGAGAGGTCGAGCCCGGCGGGGCGCTGCTGCTCGGCCAGTACCTGTCCGCGCTGGGGCTGATCGAGGAGGACGAGGAGGAGGCACTCCACGGCGACATGCTGCGGGCCGCGGTGGCCGCCGGGCACCGGCAGGTCGTCTTCAAGCCGCACCCGAGCGCGCCGCTGCCGCTGACCCGGTCGCTCCTCGCGGCGGCCGAGCAGGAGGGCGTCCGGCTCCGGGTGCTGGACGAGCCGCTGCTGGCGGAGACGGCGTTCGAGGTGTTCAAGCCGGAGCTGGTCGTCGGCTGCTTCTCGACCGGCCTGTTCACCGCCCGCGCGCTGTACGGCCTTCCGGTCGCCCGCGTCGGCACGGAGCTGGTGCTGCGCAGGCTGCAGCCGTACGAGAACAGCAACCGGGTGCCGGTGACGCTGGCCCACCTGCTGCTGGGGGAGGGGGAAGCCCCGCTGGACGCAGGGGAGTTGGTACGGACGGTGGGCTACTGCATGCAGCCCGAGCTGTACGCCCCGCTGCGGGGGGAGGCGGTGGAGTGGCTGACCCGACATCTGGGGCCGGACACGGCGCGGTACTTCACGAAGCGGCGGTTGAGCGGGTTGGGGCTGCCCGGGGGACAGCCGGTGAGCAAGGAGAACGCGGTGCGGCTGCTCAAGCAGAGCGCGGCGGTCCGCCGCGCGGCGCGCGGCGCACGAACGGTCCGCAAGGTGGTCGCAGGGAAGTAGTTGCACCTTCCCGCCAGGGGCGCGAGGAACTGCGCGAGCAACCCACCA